>CAIYXD010000614.1 GCA_903930085.1 uncultured Flavobacteriia bacterium | reverse complement strand
TGCCTGTTTTGGGAGAATGTGGCGGAATGGCGATGTGTGCTACATGCCAGTGTTATTTGGAATCGGACACCGAATTACCGGAACAAAGCGATGCGGAACTTGACATGTTGGATCAAGCATTTTTCGTGAAGCCAAATAGCCGTTTGGGGTGTCAAATTCACATTTCTGATCAAATTGAAGGGATTGTTTTGCGCTTGGCGCCGGAAGCTTAATTTTCCAATTCCGGAATCTTTAGAAAAAACAGCATAAAAAAAAAGAGAAAGGATAGCCTTTCTCTTTTTTTTTGTTAAATTTTTTCCTTTCTAAAAAACGAAAGTTAATCCTGCGAATGCATTTATAAACGACAAGGAACGCGACCTTGAAATTTGGTACTCAAGCTCGTCTGTATAGCGAGAATTAGGACTTGTTTCCGGATTCAAGTATAGGTTATTTTCATTAGGTCCACCAACACTCAAGGTATATTTTACGCCATAGTTAATCATCAGATTTTTAGTTATCGGAGTACGCATATTCAAAGCATACATCAATACATATTTTTTCACTGTTTCTATTTCTTTAAAATTTATTGGATCTACTATTAAATCGTTGTCGCTATAATTTTCGTAGATTACAGTTGAATTAAAATAATTATCCGTAACTCCATAAACATAATCTTTTTCAATCACATTGGAAAAAGAAACACCCAGCCCAATTTGGTGGCTTAACCCCATTGGGGATAATGCATTGGAAGTTGAAAATTCTAACTTCGGCATAATTACGGTAGTTTTAATATCCACCATTTCATGAGTAACTTCAAAATAGGAATTGCTATTCCAATTTACAGTACTATATGGATCTGGATAAACACTTGCGAAATCCTGTCCAAATTCAAAGGATATTGCTAGATTTCGCTTTACGGCGTAACCAGCACTTACTCGAAAACCATAATTGAATTTATCGTTTTTTGGTAGTAATCTAGGTGCAGTGCTTGTTTCATCTACTTGGTAACCATTTCCAAGGTTAAGAGCAGAGTAAAACAAAGGAACATTGCCGAGCGTTTCAACTTGTATAAATCCTTTTTTCCCAAAGAATCCGTTATCTTTTTGGGCAATTGCGGTTGCAGAACAGAACGCAATTAAACTAAATAATAGTATAGTACTTTTCATCGTTTTATTTTTTAGGTTCTGTACTTAATTTTTTGAAAATATCGAACATGTGCG
Organism: uncultured Flavobacteriia bacterium; assembly: GCA_903930085.1. GTDB lineage: Bacteria > Bacteroidota > Bacteroidia > Flavobacteriales_D > Crocinitomicaceae > M0103. Next base: position 5,703 of record CAIYXD010000614.1, on the reverse strand, counting down.
CTCCAAGTTGTAATTTCTTTGGAGAATCTTTAAAGTAGTAATTTACCCCATTCTCAATTGATCCGTCTTCTAAATCCAGAATCAACACACTTAATTCCGATTCGTGTCCAGTCAAAAATCCGATTGGAACATACAAGAATAGAACAGGGTAAATTAACAGGGAAGAAAATACACCGGAGAAAGAAATATTTGGAGCGTATTCATGCTCAACAAGCGAGAACATTACTTTGCTTGTTCCATAATTGCTTTTGATCAAGTTTAAATATTGGTAATCTACTGGAAAAATATTTACTTCATCTTCTTGTGCAATTTGATTCAAAAGCGCAGTTAACATACTACGTTCGTTAAATCCTTGTGTTCCTTTGGTTGTTAAACTTCTGCTGTCAATGTTGTACGTAGTAACTCCAGCATCGTTTGCAGCGTCTTCAATAGCCTCAGAAAAATCGGCTTCCAGTTTTTCAGATTTAACATTATCAATTTTTCCTTTTTTGTAGCTGTAAACCATTGGTTCAACGACAATAAATTCTTTGATTCCCAAACGGTTCACATTTTGCGCTTCTTTCTTATCGAAGGCTTTCTTTTCTTTTTTCGAAAGTGCATCGTACGCAATTTTCTCTTTTTCTTTGTCTTCGGAGATCTTCTTGAATTTGTTGTTTAAATCAATAAATTCCTGATCGGTAATAATATCTGCAATTCCATACAAATAGAATTTTGTAGAATCGAAGTTTTCCGCAATATCCGCGTTCTTTTTGTTTTTGATTCGATCGTATTTGGAATTAGATTTTATGGTTGTATCCTTTACTGCGCCTTTCAAAGAATCATTTTTCATAGCCATGAAATCAGTAGCAGCTTCTGAAAATGTCTTTTTAGAATAAATTTCCGATTTGAATTTTGCGTATTCATTCAAATCCTTCACGAATTTTTGGAAGATCGCATTAATCTCTTCGTCTTGTGGATATGCTTTGTGAATATCATAAATCTGACGCAACGACATAGTAACCAATGCTTCTTTGGATAATTTTTTCAAGAAGAAATGCAACGTTGCGGATTCACCTTCTAATTCTGCTGTTTTATCTACTGCTTTGTTCGAAATGTTTTCCGATTTGTAGAGCATTAAATTCATCCAAATTTGCGCTTTCATTCGCTTCAGATAAATTGAATTTGGGAAATCTTTCTCTAGTAAGAAGATGGAATACATCGCATCACCATAGTTAGCATCTAGAATATCTGTTCTAACACTTTCAAATCGTGCAATGTTTCGAACGTTAACAAATCTTGTAGCTCCTAAGAATTCTGTTTTTTTTCCCCAAGTAGAAAATTCGCCAACTTCTTTTTCTGCAGCTTCTTTTCTTTTCTTGATATTCGGGTGCGAACTATTTTCGTCGTCGTAGTCTTCCACAGCCGTAATTTCGTATTTCTTCGTTGGAAAAAGACTTTTTGGAATATAAATTTTATTGGTGTTGAAGTGCGTTTGTGGAAATGCAATTTCATCAAATGGCAAATACGAATACATCAACACATCAAAAGTGGAGAAAATCTCATCTTCCGAGTATCCAGCTTCGTTGTACAAGCGAATTCCAATTTTATCTGCATCAAATTCTTTTTCCTTGGAGTATTGACTTAATTTCTCAATTCTAGAATCTTGGCGGCTATTTTTTGCTTTCCAGTCAAAAGTTGCAACAACATGTTTTTCGGTATAATGTGAAATTTCATGTGCTAAAACATATGCAAGTTGTGCCTCACTCGTTAATTGTGCTATTAATCCGGTTGTAACAAATACAATTCCCTGATCCGTACTAAAAGCGTTTGAGGAGTTTGATTTGATGGTGTAAAAGCGAAGTTTTGCGCGCAGTTGCCCATCGTTTTTAAGCAATTTGTCTACGATTTCGCTAATATATGTCGATATTTCATCTCCATAAACGACCAATCCTGAATGCAGAATTTCATCGATAGCATAATTCGTTCCTTCAAAAAAGACTTTCTCCTGTCCTCTTCTTAATTCTTCCCGTCCTGTTTTAAGATCGTCTTTTAACTTGTCGTAGGTTAGTTTTGTGAAATCTTCTGGAATTTTCCCTTTTGCCAATAAAGTAGAATAATTGTTGAAATCTACTTGCGCAACGAGGGATCCTGCACTTAACAGGATAAAAGAAACCACGGTGATCGCGTTTTTAAAATACATATAATTTAGTTTAATGTAGATGGAATTTTACACACTGGTATCGGTTCCATCTTGTGTTTATTAATCGCATTGAATTTCCGATAAATTTTCAATACGGCTTTTTGTCGCTCGTTTAATTCTATTTCGTCTCCAGTAAAAGTCATCGCCCATTCTAATTCGGGATAACTCGCACCAAGTTGGTCTTCATCGCTTCTATTATCTCCCCAAAGTCCGTCGGTTGGTTTAGCGCGTAAAATCTCGTCAATGATACCAATTTCTTTGGATAGAGCAATAACTTGTGATTTTGTTAAATCCGCAATTGGACTAATATCTACACCACCATCTCCATATTTCGTGTAAAATCCAACGCCAAAATCCTCTATTTTATTACCTGTTCCTACAACTAGACAAGCATTTGCCTGACCAATTGCATACAATGTTGTCATGCGCAATCTTGCTCTTGAATTTGCCATGGATAATCCATGTTTAGCAGTTGTTTCAGGCACTGTTTTTTCCAGTAAATCGAAAATTGGAGTCAAATCGATTTCAATTTCTTCGACATTATCGAATTTTGATTTCAAATCGAAAATATGGTTTTTTGCTCGAGAATATTCAGCAGAAGATTGTCTGATGGGCATATTTACAAGCAGTGTTTTTCGTCCAGTTTGTGCGCACAATGTTGAAGTTAATGCAGAATCTATTCCACCAGAAACTCCGACAATAAAACCTTCCAAACTGGTGTTGCTGCAATATTCAGCAAGCCAGGATGTAATATGTTCTGCTACTTTTGAATAATTCAAGGTTTTCCGAATAATATTAAAATAGAATAGAAACTTTTAATACCAACTGCTTTTGAGTAGCTTTATTATTAAATGGTATTTTGTTTGTTGTATACTGATCCGCATTGGTTGCGAAAAAATAGTTATTAGATTTATCAAGACTTCTATTGGAGTGCAATGGTGTGAATCCATAATAAAATCCTAATTCAGCGACCAAGCAAGTTGAACCGGAAAAATTCCATTCTCCACCACCGGTAACTCCAACCGCTGATTTAAAAAAGAACATTTCACCCTTCGATTTCATGTCGATTTGCTCGGTGCTCATAACCGGTTTTGTGATATCGTTATCTGTAAAATTGAAACCTTCGTCGTTGGATGTGTTGGACAATAAAAAACTATTTCTCAAACCAAATTTCCCGAAATAACGCATATATCCAAAGAATTTTGTCCGAAAGACCATCATGGTTGGAATGCTTAGGTAAACCGCTTTTTGCTGACGTTCGGTCATTTGAAATAGTTTGTGCGAAGAATTTGCTACATCAAAATCCTTAATTGGTAGGATATCTGAATCGTTGTAATAATAATAGGTCCCGAAGCCTTCGTAATTTGTGCTTTTGTATTTAAGTGATTCAAAATCAAACTCCAATCCGGTCTGAAAACCAATTGTCTCGGTTATGTTGTAGATAATATTTGCCCCAACAGTAAGATCTGTTCCCACACCATTTGTTTCAATTCGTTTTGTGCCCATTTCCTGAAAGTTCAGGCCAGCATTAAAAATCAAACCACCTTGGATTTTTTTATCGGCTGCTTCTTGTGCAAAAGATGTAAAGATAGCTTCAAAAACGAATACGGTAAACAATATCTTTTTCATAGTTTTTCTATTTAATTGCACAAAAAGCTGACTGATTTATGTACTTTTGAATGCAATATTAAAGAAATTTAATGACTCTTAAAAGTATTTTAACATTACTATTGGTAATATTAGTTGTAGTAGGTTGTAATCGAAATCCGCTCGATGTGGATGCTTCCAATGTAAAACTGAAAATCGGCTTTATAAACATGGATTCTATCTTGTTTCATTCCAATTCTGCTGACTTGATAACCGCCCACCAGGAGTTTAAAAAATCCATGCCAGAAATCTACGATTATGAGCTAGGTTATTGTCTTCACATTGGGGATGTTGATGACACTACGTTTGTGAACAGCATGCAGCTTTTTTATGCGGATCCTTATATTGCTCGCTTGGAAAAACGAATTCAAGAAAAATTCCCATCCCTAGAAAATCAAAAAAATGAAATCAAGGCAGGATTTAAATACCTAAAATTCCATCTTCCAAACGGGAAAATCCCAGAACAGGTTGTTTTTATGAATTCGTTTTTTGCATCAAATGCCTTTAGCACGGAAAAACAAATTGGAATTGGTTTAGAACGGTACCTTGGAAAGCAAACGGATGTCATTCAGGAATTGCCACCAGATCAGTTTTACGAATGGATTCGAGATGGAATGGATGCTGAATTTCTTACACGCGACGCACTTTGTTCCTGGATTATGACGCATTATGTGGATGAAGTTGATGGAAATCTAACGGAAAATATTATCCGTTGGGGGAAAATTTTATACTTGACCCAAGCTGCTTTTCCAGATGCGAGTGAAGCATGGATAATGCGCTATTCGGAGGAAAAGTACCAATGGGCAATTGACAATGAATACGAAATTTGGAAATATTTAGCCGATCAGAAAATGCTTTTCAAAATCGATGATCGCAATAAAATGAATCTGCTTAATGAAGGCCCTTACACAGTTGGATTGCCAGAAAAGGGTCCCGATCGTTTGGGGCAATTTATCGGATTTCGGATGCTTCAAAAATACATGGAAATTAAAAAAGTTTCCGTTGAACAATTAATACAAACACCGTACACAGAGATTCTTGTAGAATATCAAATCGATTAACATGGAAGATAAAGTAGTTAAGTCATCGGATATCCAGATTAAAGTTGGATTGAATGAAAATAATTTACCAATTGGGATTAAATGGTCTGCCGCGGATGGTGGCGTTGAAAATGCAGATGCTAAAGCATTCATGCTTTCTATTTGGGACCCGAAAGATAATAACACGATGAAAATTGATTTGTGGACAAAGGAAATGTCCATCGAAGAAATGAAACAATTTTTCCATCAATCGCTCTTGACAATGGCCGATTCTTTTGAAAAAGCAACGGGTGAGCACTTAATCTGTGAGGATTTACGCGATTACTGTTTCCATTTTGCTGAAAAAATGCAAATCTTACCAGAAGAGAAATAATGGCTTCCGGAAATTTACGTAAGATGACTGTTTCCCAAGAAGAAACAATTCGTTATGACTTGGTTTTAGACGAAAACATTCGTGTGAACAATTTAGTTGGAAAAGTGATTTCTTTGAATTGGAATGGTATTATCACGTGCACGGCATGTCAAAAAAACACAAAGAAATCATTTGGTGATGGATTTTGTTATACGTGTTTCATTAGTGCGCCGGAAGCTGCAGAATGTACAATTCGCCCAGAATTGTGTCGCGCGCATTTGGGAGAAGGCCGAGATCCAGAATGGGAAGAACGCAACCATAACACACCACATATTGTATATTTGGCTGCGACAGATATTGTAAAAGTTGGCGTAACTAGGATTACTCAAATTCCAACGCGCTGGATTGACCAAGGAGCAAGTTCTGCAATCCGATTGGCGGAAACCCCGAATCGTTATGAAGCAGGAAGGCTGGAAGTTGCATTG
>CAIYXD010000613.1 GCA_903930085.1 uncultured Flavobacteriia bacterium | reverse complement strand
TGACAACTGACTAAACTCGGTTTTAAAGATTTCAAGAAATTTGCTCAAGGTCCCGAGATTGATCGCTAGAATGATTTTATCAGTAGAATTATTTATGTTTTCGTCCTTAAAGCCATCTAATAATTTGTATAAAGTATCATTGGAAGATTCATTTGGATTATGAGATTCGGTAGCGTCATTATGAATTTTAAATTGAGATATTTCCGAATACAATTCTGTATAAAGATGAGATAGTATATGTGATTTACCATCTCCAACATTTCCACAAACTAATAGTAATTGGGCTTTATTATTTTTTGAGCAATTGATTAGAGTATTCTTTAAAACTGCCTCAACGTCTCGTTCAATGTGAAGGTACTTTTTAAAGTCATCCAAATTATTGTGAGAACCATGAGCCACAGCATATTTTGATGATTCTCTTAGTTTTTGTAGTTCGTTGATTAACGGATGAATAACAGTCATTATTTATATATCGATTAAAAAATTATTGATTTGATTGAAATCCATCTTTGAAAAATTCTGCCAACGAGACATCTAAATGATCTAGAATTTTACAAAGTGTAGAGAATTTGATATTTCCACCATTTTCATATTTCCCATATTGGGATCTAGAAACACCTAAATCATAAGCTAAATGCTCATAATTGGTATACCCCTTGAGTTTTCTGTAATATCGAAGCCGTTCTCCTAATTCCCGTAATTTCTTTTCTTCCAAATTTTCCATGGTAGGTACGAAATTGCTTAATATGGATGAAATTAGGTACCTGCTAAAGTGTGGGATTTAAACTATTTCTTTAAAAAAGGAAAAGCGGTCTTCCTCCTTGTCTTCACAGCTTCAGCTTTTTTGTTTACAAGGGTAATACAAGCTTCGTCTCCCGAAAGCTTTCGGGATCCTTGCCCTTGCAAACACCGTTCACTTAGCCAGTTGTCCAGAATTCCCTCCTTGGCTGTTCACTAAAAAGACTTCGCCTGTTCATTCTGCGTCGTCAGTCGCAGCTCTCTGCCACCCCAAACCCCAATAAGGTATTCGTTCGGCTCCGTTCCGCCAAACCTCCCTCTCTCTTCGCTTTCACTCATTATTTTTTTTTCTGGGGTGTCACCGCTGCTTGTGTTAATGCTCGCCTGCTAGTCGCTCAGGCTGCGGGCTTGTCACAGTTTTTGAGAATCCTCCAATAGTGCCGTTTGTCTCCGTACCTCCACCAAACCGCACTTTTATCCGTTATTCTATCTTGGGTTTATGGTGAGTCAAGAGTGTTCATGCTGTCCACTCCGTTCCTACGTTCCCAGCATTTCACACACTTGATTTAAATCTTTCTTCGAATTTCAAAAACTCCGCCAAGCCCTTGTGTAGTGCCTACATAGGTCGCCCTCGTTCCCCTCCGGGTCCCTCTTTGGGCTTTCACCTTCGCTCCACTCGCGGGCGGCTCGCGTGCTTCAATCAACCTCATTCCGTTATCACTCCATTCGTTTTCTTTCCGCACTCCCACACTCAGTCAGCAACTCCGTAGGGCTACGTTGCTTTCCTTCGTTTTCCCAACGCACTTGCTCAAGGCTGTTTTTCCTTTTTCTTTAGCACAATTAAACACCTTTTTAATTGAACTATTAAATAAAAAAGTTATTACAAGTGAAACAGTTGAAAATTATATTTCAGGTGAAATTCTATATTTTAGTAATTGCTTAAATAAACAAATGAATTATATTTACACTATGGACATTAAATCATGTATACGCCAACAGGCAGATATAAAACAAATCAACCGTTGCAAAGACCGTGTTTCAGTACTCAATGATTCGTTTGATTATTTATCTAACGGACTTGAATTGGCAGGAAACAACGTAAGATTGAAAATTCTCTTTTTGATCTATGAAGAAAAACGACTTTGTGTGTGCGACATTAGTGACATACTCGGAATGACAATTTCTGCAGTTTCGCAACATTTAAGAAAACTCAAAGACAGAAAACTAATAGAGACAGAAAGAGAGGCACAAACTATTTTTTATTCATTGACAAAAGAATATGAAAAAATGCTTAAACCATTTTTCAAAATAATTAATGAAAACAAAATTTTAGAAACAATATGAAAACAGAAAGTAAGCTAATCGGCGCAGGTCTTTTAACTGCAATTGCAGCTTCATTATGTTGCATTACTCCAGTTTTGGCGCTCTTAGCAGGAACAAGTGGTCTTGCTTCCTCTTTTTCATGGCTGGAACCATTTCGACCATATTTTATCGGATTGACAATTATAGTTTTAGGATTTGCATGGTATCAAAAGTTGAAACCTAAAAAGCAAATTGATTGTAATTGTGAAACAGAAGAAAAATCAAAATTCATTCAATCAAAAATGTTTTTAGGAATTGTAACAGCTTTTGCAATTGTTATGCTTGCCTTTCCATACTATTCTCATGTTTTCTTCTCAAAAGCTGATAAAGAAATAATTACAGTTGACAAGTCAAATAGACAAAAGGTTGAGTTTTCAATTAGCGGAATGACTTGTGCAAGTTGCGAAGAACACGTGAATCATGAAATAAATAAATTACCAGGAATTATCAGTTCAAATACTTCATTCGAAAAAGGAAAAGCAACCGTAGATTTTGACAATTCAAAGACAAACATTTCTAAAATTGAAAAAGCTATAAATACTACTGGATATTCTGTTACCGACAAAAAAGAAAATTAAAATGGAAATCAAATTACAGTCTACAATAACTTGTCCCAATTGTGGGCATAAGAAAGAAGAAACTATGCCAACCGATGCTTGCCAATATTTTTACGAATGTGAAAATTGCAAACAAATTCTTAAACCAAAACATGGCGACTGTTGTGTTTATTGTAGCTACGGAAGTGTTGCCTGTCCACCAATTCAACAAGACAAAAAATGTTGTCAATAGGTTCGAACAAATAACATAGCTTAATATCTCAATTCTCCCCTTTACCAAAGGCAAGTTAGGCCACAGGCGTCGCTGTTCAAGGTCAAGCCCTTCGGGTATTTAAAAAAATCTCCACCCTTTCCGTTTTTTTTTAAAAGTTTCAAATCTTGCTTCGAAGTTTTAGTTTTTTGTTTCACCTTAAGGTCTTTAGAGGGGGTAGTATTTTTTCAAATAACCTTGTACCGCTTCCTCCCTTTGCCCTTTTGGTTGCCTATGCAAAGTGCAGCCAGCAGTTCTGCGCGGGTTTAAAAAATCAATTTTATGAAAAAATCAGAAAAATACTTCGTCCCGTACCATGTTAATCCAGCGGTTATCAAAGGGCACTTAAATCAATTACCAAAAGAACAACTTGCTTTGCATGGCAGGTACATTCGCATACGTGCTGGAAAGGAAGCACCGGGTAGCAATCGCAGGGCAATGTTTGTAAGGTTGTACCAGTTCTGCAGATGCATTTACATTGAAAAGTTTAGGTAACAAAAAACGCCCCTGTTCCCAGGGGCGTTACGATTTAAATATGTTACTCTTTAATTGCCTTTCAGAACTTTCCACAACCAGAGAAAGCACAGCTTTCGAAGACCAAGCGGTAGCGCCGGGACATCATGTTAGTTTCGAAGTTTGGACCATATCCATTTCAAAAGGATACTAATCACAAAACTGGCTATAGCGCCAACGCAAGCAAGAATGACAGTTCTCATATAGTCGTGCGAATCGATGTTCGCAGCAACGGTAAACACCGTTCCGGTTACTGTTCCTGCTGCTGTTGTATGATCTTGATGATGTACTTGCATGTTTGATTGTTTTTAGTCTTGTTCACAGTCTTCTTCGAACAAATGAATACTGATTACCATGTTGTGCTGATCGTCGCTTAAATCTTCGTTTACGTCAACGACAATACGGTTTACTTTGGTACTCAAATCTGAACCTGCTTTGAATCGAACGTTTCGTGAAGCACGAATCGTCACATTCAATTGCTCTTTTTTACAGCTTGTGTTCTCCATTCCGTTCAGAATTAATCTTCACAAACTGGAGTTGCTTCACAACTCTCAGAAGAAAGTTTGATTTTCACTTCAATCATTTCCGAAGTTTCGTTCACTTCTTCATTGAAATCAACATCCATGATGTTCACTTTCCCAGAGAGTTCCGCTCCGGCTTTGAATCGGCGAACGTCCTTTTTGCGAACGTTTACGATCAAATCACTTTTTTTACAATTTTCCATTTTTTGAGAAATGTGGTCCCGACAACTTCCGTGTCGGGACCGATTACACATTCAGTTTGCTAACGGTGCCATACCACCGAGATCATCCCCATCTTCATCATCACAGTCTGCATGCGCATCTGCGATTGCTGCCTGACTAACTGCTGAAGCTACCGCACCACCAACGATGAGGTAACCACCAATTGCCAAAACAGCTGCTGGAAGAGCCACTGGAGCTGAAATAAGTGCAGTTCCTGCAGCTACTACAATTACCCCAACGGTTCTTAGCTTTTTGAAGAATGGAGGTGTTTCTGCGTTGCATCGTACTAGGTACGATTTCAACTTGTCTTTGAATTTTTGCTTTTCCATTTTTCAGAGATTATTGTACTTCAACAATACTCAATGCATTGTACGCTCCGTTTTTCAACGTGTACTGCACACCATTCACTTCCTGGAAGAATTCCACCATTAAAAGGTAGAGATCCGTTCCTGTTCCAGCTGGAACTGCTCCCGGTGTCAACACCACATCCGTAGATGTTGCATCGATCGGTAAGTTCACAGCGTTCGTTTGTTGCACCTCAGTTACTCCTGCAGCGAAGTCAATTTTTGCCCATGCACCGCGTAAAGTAATGTGTGTTGCTCCTTGCGGAGTTGCCAATTCATTGATCGGAACAAGTCCGTCAATTGAGATTACACCAGTTGCGACATCCACCGCAAAAGGGTTGAACAGAATCGAACCAAGGATTGCTTCAATGTTGAAGTTGAATCCTTTGAGTTTCGCTTTTGCCGCAGGGTCCGCAATTCCCACACCCACATTTCGTGCACCACGTGCACTCGTTGGGTCAAGGTTTTTGATTTGCGACATGACCTTCGTCAAACGTGCAACCACTCGTCCATCTGATGCATTTTGCATCATTGTTCGAATTGAATCTCTCAGCAACTTGCCAGAACTTGCAGAAGACCCGAATTCAGCACCGTTTTCACGTGTACGTTCAAACGCAGGATCATTCGCAATTCGCTTCGCATCAACGGAAGTTTTCATCCGCGCCAAGTTACCATCCTTGGTCTTGTAGAAGTTTACGTTATCCAACGTGCCCTTCAATTTAATTAAGCCGGTTTGTCTTGCCATTGCTCTTTGATTTTGTTTTTTTAGTCTATTGCCAGGTTGACCATTTCACCTGTCGAAATACTTTAGCTTTCTAGAAAATTGCGCACTGAAAAAGCACTTCGACATGACAAACTTCCGTGCTTTAAATCTTCTTATCAAGAGCATTCATATTCTTTGTACTGTATTGATTATAAATGTGATATACACGCCGTTTAAATCAATAATTTAGGGTTAAGGTTAATTTACCTTAGAGAATATGTTAAGAGCATATAGAGTATGAAATCGTGAAAATTTGATGGGATTTGATGAATCAATAACTGAATTTTGCTCTAAGTTTTTTTTACTACATTTGTTTTCAATGACATGGATTAAAAAGATATTGGTTTGCTTGTTCATCGCTGGAATTTCGTTTCCATCCGAATTAGCGCATCTGATCACTTTTGTCCCGGAATTTATTGAACATTACAACCATCACAACGAAGAACACCATCAATTAAGTTTCCAAGATTTTGTAATTGAGCACATCAATGGTGTACACGATGAAAAAGATACACAACATGAAGAGGATCATTGTCCACTCAGTCATGACCACCTGCCATCATCACTTTCGTTGTTTATTTCCAAAACGGTAATTCCAATCGAATTAGAAAAAAATAATATTGCAGCGGATGAACGTTTATCTTCATTTCCTGCGTATCAATTCTGCACATCAGAATTCAATTCAGCTATCTGGCAACCGCCTAAAATAGCATAATCACAAATAGATTTCAAGTAGTGACTTGAAACAATTGGCTGATGCACATGATCAAACTATCATGCTGCAAAACGCTGTATTTTATTGTGATTAATTTTTTTCAAATGTTAGATAAAATCATTCATTTTAGTATTAAGAATAAATTCATTATTGGTTTATTCACTGTGGCATTAATAGCCGTTGGAACGTATTCTGTTAGTAAACTT
>CAIYXD010000612.1 GCA_903930085.1 uncultured Flavobacteriia bacterium | reverse complement strand
GATTCCTATTAACCGTCAAATTGATGGTGCAGTTGCAGGAGTTAAAAATAATGATTCGTTTGAAGCGTGCTATAAATTGCTGGAGGAAGGAAAAACGTTGGTTATTTTCCCGGAAGGAAATAGCTTTCCAGAACGGCAATTACGGCAATTAAAATCCGGCACAGCGCGAATAGCTTTAGAAGCAGAAAACCGAAATTCAGGCAAGTTAAATTTAAAAATTGTTCCACTTGGCTTATTCTATTCCCAAGCGGAGAAATTTCGCAGTTCTGTAATGATTACGCTAGAAAAAGGATTATTCGTAACCGATTTATTACCCGATTTTTTGGAAAACGCATCCTTGGCCGCTAAGAAATTAACCACAAAGTTTAGGTTACATCTCGAGAGAGTTTTAGTTACAACGGAATCTAAGGAGCAAGAGCAACTAATTCATACGATTTATACTTTTATCCATAAAAAAGAAGAAACAAAGAACGTGGAAAAGAACGCTGATTTTTTACAGCAAATCAGGGTCCGAATAGAGGAAATTCGGTTGTTTCAGCCTTATTTAATTTCAGAAATTCAGCAACTGGTAGATGAAATCACGTGGCAATCCAATAAGTTAAAAATTCAATCGGATTTTATACGCCGTCGGTTTCGTTCGCGCTTATATCTAGGGCAAATTTCATTATCCGTTGTTTTACTAATCGTTGGTCTTCCGCTATTTCTCTTTGGATTTTTGCACAATAGCATGCCATTTTACCTGACAGATAAACTTGTTCCAAGACTCACAAAATATGTTGAATATTACGCTCCAATTTCGGTTTTACTTGGCTTGATTCTTTATCCATTAAGCTATTTTGGGTTTTTAATCGCACTGGAAAAAGTGGCGGAACCTCTTTTATGGGTCAAATTACTATATTTTATAAGTTTACCACTAACGGGAATGTTCGCTTTCACGTTTGTTCGCTGGTCCAAAAGAATCGGACATAAATGGCATTACATCTTCTTGATATTCAACCAAAAAGAAGCTTTAAGAAGCTTAAAAGAGAAACAAAAGGAATTGGAGAAATTAGTGCTAAAAGATTAATTTCTTATTTAACGTAATCCAGCCCAATTTTTCCAGTCATTTTATAAATTTCCAAATACGTATCCATCCGATTGAATAGATTCTCATAATGCTGAAGCAGGGTGTTTTGGAAATTATTTTGAAAAACGGCTAATTCGATCGAGCTAATTATTCCCATATCAAATTTAGATTTTGCCAAGTCAAATGCCTTCGTCGCATAATTCAAATTTATTTGCGACATGCTAACTAACTGCGTTCTCAGCTGGTACATCTCTACCAAATTGGTAAGATTAACCGACAATGATTTTTCCATGCTTTCTAGATTCAAGCCAGCAATTTCCTCTTGAATTTTTGAAACTTCCACCGCTCGTTTTGTCTTCCAATTATTGAATAAAGAATAGCGAAGATTAAAATTTCCATAATAGGAAAGAACTTCCGTTTGGACTTTAAAATTGTCCTGGTTCAAATCTCGGAACCAGTTATAGGAAGGTGTTACACCCGTTTGAAAAGAAATAGTCGGATACAGAAAAGACCGCTGGTATTCCGTTGCTTTTTTCTGTAATTCAATCGCAATATATTGGTTCTTCAAATTTTGATTTGATCCTTTCAATTCATTCAGTGACTGATTTAAATCGAACAACGGAACATCCAAATCCAAAGCATCGGTTAAAACTGGAAAACTTCCATCGGGCGCATTTTCCGTAGGATTGATTAGCAGCATTAAATTTCGCATGGCATTTTTTAGGGATAATTCTTGAATCAAATGATTTGTACTATCCGTAAAATATTGGTTTCTGAACTGCAACAACTCGAGGGAGGTTGTTTTTGCGTACTTATCCTTTAGTTCGAAATAAGCAACGCGTTTTCTCGAATATTCTTTCAGCGTAGCGAAGAGTATCGCTCGTTCTTTTTGCAATTGCGCAGCATAATACGCCTTTAATACGTCTTGGATAGTTGATTCGATTACAACCAATGCGTTTCCATTGCTTTGGGCCTCTAACTGCTCCAAACGCTCTTTGGAAATTTTCACTGCAAATCCGCTAAAAATATTCCAATTTGCTGAAAGTGTTGGTGAAAATCCTTGGGCTAGAATTACACCTGGCGTAAATGTAAACGGGTTATTGGAATTATCCTGAACCGTATTGTTAAATGCCGCCGACAATGCCACTGTTGGAAATAAGCCTGCCTCACTCCATGCGTTATTTTTATGAGCGATTTCGACTTGTTTCTCAGCGACTTGCACTTTGTAATTGTTTTCCAAAGCCAGAAATACCGCATCTTTTGCAGATAATTTTGTTTGGGCCTGAACGAGTAGCACATTAAAGGCTACCAGTAAACTAAAGAGTATTTTCAATTTCATTTATTTTTTTCTGTAAAATAATTGCTGGTTCGACTTCCAATTCACTGACTTTTTCCCAACGCCAAATCATTTTTGTAAGTCTTGCTCTATCGTTCCAGAACAAAATTGCTGCAGGATAGAAAAAGAGAATAAAAATTGTTCCAAAAAGTACTCCGAAAGCAATAGATGTTGCCATTGGAATTAAAAATTGGGCCTGCATACTTTTCTCTGCAATCAAAGGTAAAAGTCCAGCTACCGTAGTCAAAGAAGTTAATAATATTGGTCTGAAACGAGAGGTCGCAGCTTCAATCACCGCTTGTTTTGGATGGAATCCTTCTAGCATCAAATCGTTGTAACGATCCAAATACACAATTGCATCATTTACCAAAACTCCCAATAAAGCTATCATTCCGAATGCAGAAAGCAAGGAAACCGGAATCCCGACTAATCCGTGTCCAAGAATTGCACCTGCCAATCCCGCGGGAATGACCATCATAATCAGAAAAGCTTGCGACAAACTATTGTAATGCAAGGAAATAATAATGAACATTAACACCAAACAAATTAGAACAACATATTGCATGGAATTACTCGTTTTCTGGCTTCTTTCGAACTGACCTAATTTTACTGCTTGAACATCCGGATAAATAGAAGCCATTTTAGGAACAAGCGAATCAAAAATGGTACTATTTGTAGTTGCGACCAAATCAGGATCTGAGGATTCCGCATCGATTTTAATAATCCGCTGTCCATTTCTGCGCTTTAAACTTTC
>CAIYXD010000611.1 GCA_903930085.1 uncultured Flavobacteriia bacterium | reverse complement strand
TTTTTCTTTCCATTTTTCCTCCGGATTGGATGCAGAAGCAATTTCTCGCTTGAAAATAATTTCAGCAGCTCCTTTTGCTCCCATAACAGCTATTTCTGCAGTTGGCCAAGCATAATTTAAATCTGCACCTATATTTTTCGAGTTCATAACGTCAAACGCTCCACCGTAAGCTTTTCGGGTGATAACCGTAATGCGTGGAACAGTTGCTTCTGCAAAAGCGTACAATAATTTTGCACCATGGGTAATTATTCCACGCCATTCTTGGTCTGTACCGGGTAAAAACCCGGGAACATCTTCAAAAACGAGCAATGGAATATTAAACGCATCGCAGAATCGAACAAAACGTGCTCCTTTTCTAGAAGCGTCAATATCTAAAACGCCTGCCATTGCTGCGGGCTGATTGGCGATAATTCCCAATGTTCTTCCTTCCAAGCGTCCGAAGCCAACCACGATATTTTTTGCAAAGTCTTCTTGCACTTCCCGAAAACTTGTATCGTCGATAACATTTTCTACAACTTTTCGAATGTCATAGGGAATTGTATTGTTTTCTGGAAGAATGTGCTTTATCGTCTCTAGTTTTGTCTTATTGAAGCTAAATTGTTTTGGATGCGGAGCTAATTCATTCGAATTTTGCGGAAAATACGTAACCAAATCCCGTACTTTTTTCAAACATTCAACATCATTTGTTGCTATAAAATGGTTCACACCAGATTTTTCAGCATGTGCTTTTGCCCCGCCAAGATCTTCTGAAGTTACCGATTCATGCGTAACAGTTTTCACAACATTAGGTCCAGTTACAAACATGTAGGAAGTTTCTTCCACCATAAAAATAAAATCTGTCAGCGCGGGAGAATACACTGCGCCGCCTGCACAAGGACCCATAATTACTGAAATTTGAGGAATTACACCGGAAGCTCTCGTATTTCGGTAAAAAATATCCGCATAACCTGCAAGTGAAACAACACCTTCTTGGATTCGAGCACCTCCAGAATCATTTATTCCAATCAAAGGAGCGCCATTTTTCATAGCTAGATCCATAATTCTGCAAATTTTTGCAGCATGTGTTTCGGAAAGGGACCCTCCAAGAACCGTAAAATCTTGCGAAAATACGTATATTAATCTTCCATGTATGGTTCCAAAACCTGTAACAACCCCATCTCCAGGGAAAAGCTGTTTGTCCAAGCCAAAAGCAGTAGAACGGTGTTCCACAAATTGCCCGATTTCTTGAAACGAATTTTCATCCAATAAAAGAGTGATTCGCTCCCGAGCGGTTAATTTTCCTTGTTCATGCTGTTTATCAATCCGTGCTTTCCCACCACCTAAATGCGAGTCTTCGCGTCTTTTTTGTAAGTCTGTATTTTTATCCATATTTGCGAAAGATTACTTTCTTTGCGTGAAAGAAGAACAAATATAAGTTTTTTCTATTCTTCGAAAGTTGTAAGTTTTAGAAATCGTTCTATTGTGCAGAAACGGTGTAAGATTCTAAGTAAAATTGTTTTGCGTTTATGGTTGTAAATAAAATTGTTTACTACTTTTAAAAAAAACAGTTACTATGAAATCCAATCACGAATTAGATTATTTCATCCTCGGAGAGGAAATGCAATTAGTGGAAATAGAATTAGACCCTCAGGAAACAGCAGTCGCAGAAGCAGGTTCTTTTATGTACATGGACGAAGGGATAATAATGGAAACTATTTTCGGTGATGGCAGTGCACAAGAAAGTTCTGGCGGGATTTTAAATAAATTATGGGGCGCAGGAAAGCGTTTGCTCACGGGCGAAAGTTTATTTATGACAGCGTACACGCACCATGGAACTGGAAAAGCGCGTGTTGCTTTCGCATCGCCATACCCTGGTAAAATTATTCCAATTGATTTAAGTGAATACAATGGCAAAATTATCTGCCAGAAAGATTCTTTTTTATGCGCTGCAAAAGGTGTTGCCATCGGTATTGAATTCCAACGAAAATTAGGAACTGGATTATTTGGTGGCGAGGGATTTATCATGCAAAAGTTGGAAGGCGATGGAATGGCATTTTG
>CAIYXD010000610.1 GCA_903930085.1 uncultured Flavobacteriia bacterium | reverse complement strand
TTCCAGTAAATGTTCGATTGGTGCTTCCCCGTCATCCAAGGTTATAAAATCGAAAAATTCGAATACACGCACATCGGAAATAGCGCGTAGTTCGGTATTTGCAAAACCACCGCCCATCGCAATTTTAACGGAAGGAAAATGTTTTTTTATAAATTGAGCAGAACGAAAGGCTGCATATAGATTACCCGGGAAAGGAACCGTGAAAGCGACAATTTCCGGATTTATTTCTTCCATTCGAGCGTTTAGAATGGAAAGTAAAAGCGTATCTGTATAGGTTTGATTATCGTGCAGCGCTGCATATAAAGCATCAAAACTATTGGCAGAAGTTCCTAATCGCTCTGCATAGCGACTAAAGCCAAAGTGCGGATCGATTGTTTCAACAATCAAATCTGAAATATCTTCTAGAAAAAGCGTCGCAAGGTGTTTGGCTTTATCCTGAAGTCCCATAATTCCAAACGCCCAATCCAACTCTTCTAATTGGTCAAACCTAGCGGCTTTTGGCAGAAAATCGTCCTGGCAAATTGTATGTGAAAGTGTTGGGTTTTTTCCTTGAAGAAATAAAATTATAGGATCAATTTTTTGAATATAATCGTCCTTCAGTGCCAAAATTCGGGTGGCATTGTCGGTTAATTCGTTTTTACATTTTGCTGCTTCCGTGAACAAGTCACTCAGCCCTTTTTTTGAAAAAATAGCAATAATAACCTCAATTCCAAGATCTGCTTGTTTTGCAGAAATACCTTTTGTGTTCAAAAATCCCTTCAAATACGCAGATGCGGGATACGGCGTATTTAATTGTGTGAATGGGGGCGTTATGATCAATAATGGATTTGTCAACTTTAAAATACGTTTTAGGTCCGTAATTATTTAGGTACAAAAATAGGATAAAAAATAAGAGTTGCACCGCATGTCGAACAAGTCTAAATTCTGTATTTCAATACCTAAGAAATGCTTATCTAAAGTAAAAATGCACCATTGAAAAATTAAAATATCCATTTTTTAAACCTTTCAGAAGTAATAAATCACTAAATTTGCATCCCGTTGTCAAAATGTATTCTTTTTATTTGACCATTGAAGACACTGGAATTTGATAAAATTATCCCCGAAAAGTTAGTATGAAACGTATTATTGAATACAGAAAGTTGTTTGATGTCGCAAGAGATGCAGATTTGAATGAATTGAAAAATGTTTACCGTAAATTGGTAAAACAATGGCATCCAGATAAATTTCAGGAAGGTGATCCTGGAAAAGCGCAGGCGGAGAGTAAAAGTAAATTGATTATTGAAGCATATCATTTTTTGGTGAGTATCTCCCCTGAAACGCATATTCAAAATAAAGAAGAATATTTGCAGACTATTGGTACTGTTGGTATCGAGGATTATTCGTATAAAAGTTTAACCTTGAAAATCACGTTCCAAAACGGAAGTGTTTACGAGTACTTTGGAGTTCCTCAAGGAATTTATGCCAAATTAAATAATTCAGCTACGCAAGCGCGTTTTGCACGACGACACATCTGTAATTCCTTTACGTACAGAAATGTAAGTAAATCGACTGTAGTTTAAATTCAAAAAACAAACCCATTAATTGCCATTGGTACTGGAAATAATTCATGTATCAATGGCTTTTTTTATGTCCAATTTTTCAGAATTTCAGACATTAACCTCCCAAATTAGATTTCTTTTTAGCGTGCCATTTATTTCATTGGCGGAATAAATCTGCCAATTCGCTGATTGAAGTTTATCCATTTTTTCTTTTCTCGTAGTTTTATTTCAGGAAGGAATCAAAAAAATTCTTGACTTCTTTCTAGGGAAATGTTTACTAATTCAACACGTTTAAGTATGACAGCTATAGAATTTGCTTTATTTCTTGGGCAACCTAAGGGTATTGAAAATAGAAAATTAATTGCAGCGGCAAAACCGATACTGCTTTTACCTGCTGGAAGCGCAACTGCAGAATTTCTATCCGCTGAAAACATTCGCAATGCGCGTGAAATTAAACCTAAAACGGAACGAAGTGAAAAAAAACAAAACCCAAAAAAAGAAGGATGGATTGAAAAAGATCACAAAAATAAAATTCCAAACCTAGATAAAAGAACACCTTTCATCCCTAATCAGAACGATTTACCTTTTTAGTTCTGGCCTAAGTTGTGTTGCTTTTCAACACCGGAGCCGTGAGTCACTGTTCTGTAATTGAATGCTATTTCAAGCATCGGGATTTAAATGGTTTCTCGCAGAGCTCGAACCCTTTAAACCCGAAATCTTAATCAGAGTGGGATGTTTTGCTTCCCACTCGATTAATGAAACTAAAGATTTTATCCTATGAATTTTGAAAATTACAAAACTGAGTTTTCCAAAAAAGCGTTGCAAGCTTGCTATTCTCAGCAAAACATTGACAAGTGCCTGGACTACGCCCAAATTTTACACGGAAATAATGTGCCTATAATTTTCACTATAGAACATTTTTCACAATTAGTAGGCTACAAAACAAGATACCTTAATAAAGCCGCTGCTTTCACGGATTATTATTACAGGAATTTTGAAATAGTAAAGAATAATGGATCCAAAAGAAGTATTTCCGAACCACTTCCAAGTTTAAAGGAAATACAATACTGGATACTGCACAATATTTTGCAAAAAATAGAAGTAAGTCGATTTGCAAAGGCGTATAAACGAAAAGTGA
>CAIYXD010000609.1 GCA_903930085.1 uncultured Flavobacteriia bacterium | reverse complement strand
CCCAAAAACAAACAAGATGAAAAAAATAGTAAGTGTATTATTCTTATTGGTCGGATCACTTTCATTGCATGCGCAAGATCAAGATTTTGATGATTTGAAAATCTTATATGCCGATGCAAACTTCGAAAAATTAGTAAAAGTAGCGGAAGGGTATACCAACAAAGACGAGTTAAAGAAAAATCCGTTACCATTCGTTTGGTTGGCTAAAGGTTTATATAAAATTTCGCTTTCCGGAACCGATAATGAAAAGTTTAAAAATGCCTACAAAGATGCTGTTGGTGCATTGGGAAAGGCTATAAAAAATGATAAAGATGGAACGGGCTTATCAGAGCACGAAGAATTTATTGAGGATTTTCAAATGTCTATGGTAGAAATGATTAATAATGATATTTCTGCAAAAGAGTATAGCAAAGCATCTAGTTGGTTGATGAAATATTATAAAATAACACGCAATCCAATTGGTGCAAAATATTTGGATGGGGCAACAAAATACCGTAAAGCAGATAAGTCTGGTGCAAATACACTTTGGAAAGAAGCAGATTTAGCACTAACAAAACTATTAACGGATCCAGAGTCTGTTGAAAACTGGAGTGAAGCAGACCAGAAATTGCTTACTTTAGGCGCTTTGCAAACTGCCGAATGTTTTATCGCAGGCAAGCAAATTGAAAAAAGCAATGCTCTATTAAAGAAAATATTACCTCTTTTTGAAGAGGATGAGGATTTCAAAACAAAATGTGCGGAATTAATGAACTAATTTCGTGATTGGATAACCGAAAAAGCTCCATTTGGGGCTTTTTCTTTTTTAACACTATTTACCTTAAAACTATTTCAACCCTTTGTTCAATTAGTAAATCAATAAATTAAATTTGAAGTATGAAGAAATATGCAAAATACTTCCGAAATAAGTTTATATTCACAACGTGTTTATTCTTTATTTACATTTTGTTTTTGGACGATGTTGATATTTTTACAATCATTAACCAAAATACTAAATTAGGTAAATTAGAAGAGGCCCGTCAAGAGGTCTCCGTGAAATTAATCCAAACGCAAGAAATATTAAAAAAACTTCGTTATTCCTCAGAATTAGAAAGTTATGCGCGAGAAGAAAAAATGTTTAAACGCGAAAACGAAGATATTTTTGTAATTTCCTACGAATAAGAAAATATTAAAGTCCTGACTTTAGCTGCATATAAAACTGTTCTTCTTCTAAATTCACAATGCGCACACTTGGAAAATAATACAAGGCAATTTGTTCAAAAGAATAGCCCGATTTTGCCATTTTCATTGCCCCTTCTTGACAAAGTCCAACGCCATGTCCAAAACCTCGTCCGCGAATCAAAACGTCGTTTCCATCCGGCACACAACTGAAAAAAGTAGACTTTAAATTAAATTCTTCCCGCAAATCGCGCAATGGAATTCCAAAAATTGGATGCAAGTAAAATGCCATACGTTCCTTTTGCTCAAATTGAAACATCGTTGAAGCAAATACACTGTCATGAACGGGGAAATTGTACTTAGACTCGAGGAAGTTTCGCCAATTTTCCTGCGACACGCGTTTTTCCCAAGTAGCTTGCTTAGTATAGATACAAAAGGTATCGACGAAGGTTTTCAAGTATTCAATATTTTCATTCCATACAAACTGAGGCTCGCAGGTTTGACCGCCACAATTCGCATGAAAATAGGACTCGATTAAATTTCCATGCTCATCCAACATAACGTTGTTTTGTGTTTTTAAAACGGCGGAATCAATCAAGGGAGTGAAACGCATCATACTATGGTAGGCCTGGCAATGCACACGATCACAAAGGTCAAATCCTTCTTTCGCATGTTTTCCTTTGTATTTTAGCGCGTAGGTGCGGCTCATCAAAGCTTGAACTTTATAGTATTCGATGTGCTTTCCACCGCCTCCCTCCGATTCTACCACTCCAGCAAGGTAATTATCCATTCCAACTAAATTCACAAGTGAAATGTCTTTACTTGTAACGGAAATCTCAAAATCATCTTTGTATTTTCGGGGTTTTACAACCGGTTCCTTTGCTGTTAAAACTAAAAAAGTATTTGGCTGATTTTGAATTAAATAAACCTTGTTGAATCGGCCTAGGGTAGTTGTTCCCTTTTTAAGAATCACCTTGTCGTCATCCCATAAAATTTCAATAAATTCATTTGGAAGGATGGATCCAAATTCCATTGTATCGCCAATGATGGTATAACTTCCATCTCCGTAGGCAAAGGAAATACGTTTTACCGAGTGATCGCGCAGGACACCAATATGCATTTGCTGGGAACTAACTACCCAAACATTAAAAAACACACACAAAGCAATGGCATACTTCACAAAACAAAATTAGATTTTCAAAAAGTTGTTTTACAACTATGAACGAATAGTTTTCAACAAGGATTGTGCAACTTTCTCACTTGCACCTCCTCCACCGACTATTTTCTTCAATTCCTTATAGTTTTCCAAAATGGATGCCCGCTTTTTTCCTCCAATAATTATTTGCTGTAACTCCTTACGAATTGCATCCGGATTGCAGTCTTGTTGAATCAATTCCTTCACGACTTCTTTACCCATAATTAAATTCACAAGTGAAATATAATCGATTTTAATCAATCGTTTTGCAATGTGGTAAGAAATCGCCGAACCTTTGTAGCAAACAACCTCAGGGATTTCAAGCAATGCCGTTTCCAAAGTTGCAGTACCGGAAGTAACAATTGCTGCCTCAGAAGCGGAAAGTAAATCGTAGGTTTGATTGTATAAAATTCGCACATTTTGATTGGCTTCTATATTCCCAATAATCTCCATGTAGAATGTTGCATCCAAGCTTGGAGCTCCAGCGATGATAAACTGGTATGCAGGAAAATCTGCCAATGCTTTCAGCATGATGGGAAGTTTTACGGAAACTTCCTGTTTTCTGCTTCCAGGTAAAACAGCAATAATTGGAAGACTATCTAGTGAATTCATTTGACGAAATTCGTCAGAACTGCGGGCGGATTGTTGGTATAACTCAATTGCATCAAGCAATGGATGTCCAACGTATTCTACCTGGAAGTCAAAACGCTCGTAAAATTCTTTTTCAAAAGGAAGAATTACAAACATTTTGTCTACAAAGCGTTTGATTTTGTGCACGCGGGATTGTTTCCAAGCCCAAACTTGCGGAGAAATATAATAAATTACCTTAATCCCCTTATTTTTTGCCCATTCTGCAATGCGCAAGTTAAAACCAGGATAATCAACCAAAATTAGTGCATCTGGTTTAAATTCTTCAATATCCTCTTTACAAAAACGTATATTTTTAAGAATTGTACGAATATTGGAAATCACTTCTATGAAACCCATAAAAGCCAATTCTTTTATATGTTTCACTATAAAAACACCTTCATCCTTCATTTTGTCGCCACCCCAGCAGCGAAATTCTATTTCTTGATTTTCTTTTTTCAAAGATTTAATCAAATTACTAGCATGCAAATCACCTGAAGCTTCGCCAGCAATAATATATAATTTCATATTTTCAATTTGCGGCATTTCAAGAAAAGAAATTCACGTATACAACATAAGGTAAATAACAGAATGTAGCAACGATTATTCCCATTCCCAAGCTAAACTTTTCTCTGTTAATAGAAAGGTAAAACCAAAGTAAATTTGATATTATTGCAATGGAAATAACCTTGCTGCGCATTGTTTGAACCATCTCGAACTTGTAAAGCAGCTGTGAAAACTGAAAATTTTGCAACCAAGAGAGTAGTAATAATACAATCGGAATAAATAGTAGTGGTGATACCAACCCGAGTATCAAACCTTTTGTATGATCCATTGACCAGTTTCTTAAATTCATATTTCCCAGTTTTTAATTTCGTCTATTACTTTATAAGCAGTCATATCAAATTGTGTTGGCACAATACTCGCATAGCCATTTTCCAATGCAAAAAGGTCTGTGTCCTCTCCTGCATCAGCATTTGTGAAATCGCCAGTTAGCCAATAATACGGTTTATTGAATTGATCCATTCGTTTATCAAACCGATCTTCCCAAAATGCGTGCGCTTGTCGGCATATTTTTATTCCTTTAATTTTTTCATTCTTCAATTTAGGAATATTCACATTGAAACAAACGTGACTTGGAAAAGATGAGTCAAGCGATTTTCTGATCACTTTTCGTGCAATTTCCTGTGCCTCTGAAAAATCTGCATCGGCATCAAAATCACATAAGGAAAAGCCAATTGATGGAATATTCTCCATTGCTCCTTCTACAACAGCCGACATTGTTCCTGAGTACAAAACATTTGTAGACGTATTTTCACCGTGATTAAACCCAGAAACAATTAAATCCGGCTTTCGGTGCATTACTTCATAAATCCCAAGTTTTACACAATCAACGGGCGTTCCAGTGCATGTAAAAGCAGTTAATCCTTCGAATAATCTAGAGCTATCCAATCGCAATGGATGATTGATAGTGATTGCATGTCCCATTCCAGATTGTGGTTTGTCTGGAGCAATTATCAAAACATCTCCAAATTCTACGGCAACATCAATCAGTGACTTTATACCTTTGGCAGAAATTCCGTCGTCATTCGTAATAAAAATCAATGGGCGCATTGCTTCATTTTAATGAGAAACCATTTTGTGCGAAAGTAAGGAATATTACCAAAACGACATAAATTATTGAATAGAAATAATAATCTGAATTTTACTGAACAATCAAAGAAAATCTATTAATTTTGAAAGGTAACTTTAGGAAAATGACAACATCTCAGTTAATTGAGGAATTAAAACGTATTACCCAATCAAATATCGATTTGGTAAACCAAAAATTTTCGGTTTTAAATGAGCAGCAAAAGAATTGGCGTAAGGACCTTGATTCTTGGAGTTTAAATGAAGTTTTTTCGCATTTAAATGAATTTAGTTCTTATTACCATGCTGCGTTTTCATCTAAAATTGAACGCACTCGCTTCCGAGAGGCTAAAGATATCTTCATTTCTTCCCCGCTTGGTCGTTCAGCATGGAAATCCATGAAATTGGGAAATGCGCAAAATATTAAACGGAAGTTTAAGTCGCCAAGAAGCTATAACCCGACTTTCAATCCAAGCTTAGTAACAATTGATTCCATTTCAAAATTCGAAAAAACACAGCAGGAATTATTGCAAATAATTGATCTGGCTGCAACTATTAATTTACGGAAAGCAAAAATTGCCATTTCTATTTCAAAAATTATCCGCCTAAAATTTGGGGACGCCTTATTATTTGTCGTTTACCACAATGAACGACATTTACAACAAGCGCTGAATATTTTGAATCACAGAAATTTTCCTATTACCAATGGCTGAAAAATTAGCGTATTGTATAGTGAGCATTTCGCCTGTTCGGTTGCAAGCTAGCGATGCTTCTGAAATGGTGTCTCAATTGCTATTTGGAGAAATTTTAACGGTGGAAGATGTGAATTTACCTTGGTGTAAAATCCGCACTTATTCAGACGATTACAGTGGTTTCGTGGATATTAAGCACCTTCACATTTTAACCGAAGAGGAAGCTAGCGCTTGGATGAAGAATCATACTTATCTTAAAGCAATTT
>CAIYXD010000608.1 GCA_903930085.1 uncultured Flavobacteriia bacterium | reverse complement strand
TGAATAACGATGAGGTTTTAGCTGTTGCATACGAATATACTTACCGTGGGGAAACCTATCAAGTTGGTGAGTTTTCAACCGATGGAATCGCTGGACAGCAAGCATTATTGTTAAAATTAATCAAACCAACGATTACAAATCCTAAAAATAAGGTTTGGGATTTGATGATGAAAAACGTGTATTCTATTGGTGCTTATCAAGTGGATCAAACGGGTTTCCGAATTGATCTTTTATATAATAATCCTGCAACTTCCCTTCTTGTTCCATTTTTCCCAATCGCAGGTGTGGACGATAAGCAGTTAGTTACTTTGTTGGATATGGACAAATTGAATCAGAACAACCAACCTTTTTCCGATGGTGTTTTTGATTATGTTCCAATTAATTTTAATGGAAATAGAGCCGAAAATGGTGGTACAATTAATACCAGAAATGGTAGAATTTATTTCTCTACCATTGAACCATTTGGAAGTACACTGAAATCAAAATTAGCTGAAGTTGGTGTTCCACAAGTGACAATTGATCAAGTGGCATACACAGAATTGTACGATTCTACAAAAACAGCGGCACAACAAATTCCAAGTAAAAATCGCTTTAGCTTCAAAGGAGAATACCAGTCTTCCGTAAGTTCAGATATTCCATTAAACGCATTAAATGTTCCACAAGGTGCAGTTACAGTTACGGCTGGTGGGATTAAATTGACCGAGGGAACTGACTTTACGGTTGATTATAATTTGGGGAGGGTAAAAATTCTTAATTCTGGAATTTTAGAATCCAATACGCCAATAAAAATTTCAATCGAAAGCAATTCGGTGTTTGGTTTTCAGGCGCGATCCGTCGTCGGCATGCACTATAATTATCGGTTCAGTGACAAGCTGAATCTCGGTGGTACGTGGATGCGCATGATGGAACGTCCAGTTACACAAAAAGTGGATATTGGAAGTGAGCCATTTAAAAACAATATTATTGGTCTGGACCTTGCCTTTCGAGCGGATGTTCCATTTTTAACCAAATTAGTGGATCTTCTTCCTGTAATTTCAACTACACAGAAGTCAACGATATCATTTACTGGAGAATTTGCCCATTTGATACCAGGACAACCACGTGCAATTAATAAGGACGGTACTTCGTATATCGATGATTTTGAAGGTTCACAAAGCGCAATCGATTTGCGTTCCGTTACATCTTGGAAGCTTGCCTCCATTCCACAAGGACAAAACGATTTGTTCCCGGAAGGAGCAAATAAAAATCTTGTTGCAGGTTTCAAACGGGCAAAAACTTCTTGGTATATCATTGATCCATTGTTTTACCAGAGTAATTCTTTAACGCCACAGCATATCAAGGACGATCCAACCATGCTCTCCGATAGCCGCATGCGCTTGGTGAATCAAACGGATATCTTCCCGAATTTGCAGCAGCAATATGGTTCCATTCCAAATGTTCCAATCTTAGAATTTGCGTATTATCCGAGTGAACGGGGAATGTATAATTACGATACTACCAATACAGTAAATGCGGATGGAACATTTACAAATCCAGAAAACCGCTGGGGTGGAATTATGCGTTCGCTTTCTACAAATGATTTTGAACAGACAAATATTGAATTTATTCAATTCTGGGTGTTGGATCCATTTAATGAAGATGCAGAAAATGTAAACCCAAACACAGCCCATTCAGGTGGAGATCTTTATTTCAATCTTGGAAATATTTCAGAGGATATTTTACCCGACTCACGAAAAAGTTTTGAAAATGGATTGCCTCCAACCGGCGTTTCTATCAATGATGATTTGGACACGACTGTTTGGGCAAGGATTTCTACACAGCAAGTAGTTGTAAATGCATTTGATACAGATCCTGCTTCTCGCTTGAATCAAGATATTGGTTTGGACGGATGGAACAATGACGCTGAGAAAGTTGCTTTTCAAAATTATGTAAATTGGGTACAAAATAGTGCCCTAGATCCTACGGTAAAAGCAAAAATGATTGCCGATCCTTCCAATGATGATTATAATTTTTACCGCGACGATACCTACGATGCAGCATCTTTCGATATTTTAAATCGCTATAAAAAATACAATGGAACAGAGGGAAATTCTCCTACGCAAGAGGCTTCTGTAGCGCTTAACGCAGATGGTTACCCAACACAGGGGACTAATATGCCAGATATTGAGGATATAAATATTGATAATAATTTATCGGAAACAGAAAGTTATTTCCAGTACAGAATTAGCCTTCGTCCCAACGATATGCAGGTTGGAAAAAATTTCGTTACGAATGTTCAAGTATACCAAAATGGGAATAAAACAGAAAAATGGTATCAGTTTAAAGTACCAATTAGTGATTTTGAGAAAAAAGTAAATGGAATTCAGGATTTCCGCTCAATTCGTTTCATGCGAATGTTTATGAAAGGATTCGATGAGGAAGTATTGTTGCGTTTTGCCCGTTTGGAATTTATTCGTGGTGAGTGGAGAAGATACACACAAGATCTAACCCAACCAGGAGAAAGTGTTCAGACAGATCCAAACTTAACTTCCTTTACGATTGGCGCTGTAAACGTGGAAGAAAATGACCAACGAAGTCCTATTAAATATGAAATTCCTCCAGGAATTGTAAGAGAAGTTGATCCTTCGCAAACGTACCAACGCCAATTAAATGAACAATCTTTGGTTTTGGATATCTGTAATTTGCAGGATGGCGATGCGCGAGCAGCTTATAGAAATGTACAGTTCGATGTCAGAACGTACAAGAAATTGAAAATGTATGTGCATGCTGAAGAAGTTTTAACTGCATTACCGCTTAATAACGAAGACCTTACATTATTCGTTCGATTGGGAACAGATTTTAGCGATAATTATTACGAGTACGAATTACCTTTAAATAAAACAGCTTGGGGAGCAACATTGCCGGAAGATATCTGGCCTGATGCGAATAATGTGGAAATCGTTTTCGATGATTTATTGAACTTAAAAAAGAAACGGAACAAATTAATTGAAAGTGGAAGCACCTCTGTTTCGTATGTTTTAGAATACGAAGGCATCGATCCTGCAAATTCCAAACGCGTTCTAAAGGTCAAAGGAAGTCCAAATTTACAAGGATTGCGCACTATCATGGTTGGTGTTCGAAATCCTGCCAAAAGTGATGAAAATCCTTGGCAGGACGATGGTCAGGCGGATTGCGCAATTATTTGGATTAACGAACTTCGCTTAACCGACTTCATTAGCGAGGGCGGTTCGGCTGCTGTTGCACAAATGCAAGTTCAAGTCGCTGATTTTGCAAATGTTGCCATGTCTGGAAATTACTCTGGAATTAACTGGGGAAGTGTGGAAAGCCGTGTGCAAGATAGACAGCGAAATGAACGAATTGGTGCAGATATGAATGCCAATGTGCAATTAGGTCAGTTTTTTGGTCGTCAAGCTGGCGTTTCTCTACCTTTCTTTTACGGGTATTCTCTTGGTTTAATCAATCCAGAATACGACCCGTTCAATCCTGATGTTCGCTTGGCGGATTATGATTTGGCAGAACGGAAAGAAAAGGCAAGCAAAGGACAAGATTTTACTGAACGTAAGTCCTACAATTTTACAAATGTTAGAAAAGAGGCTAGAGCCGGAGCAACAGCTCAATTTTGGCGCGTTTCCAACTGGTCAGCGAATTATTCGTACGCAGAAAATCTGCACCGCGATTTCAATACTAATTTTGATCGAACCAAAACATGGAATGGTGGTCTGAATTATAATTATTCCTTTGCTTCAAAACCTTTTGAACCATTCAAAAAGACGAAGTTTGTCCAAAAATCGAAGTGGTTGGCCCTCGTGAAAGATTTTAATCTTTTCCTTACGCCGAAAAACATTTCATTCACAAACGATGTTTTACGTTCCTACAATGAGCGCCAAGTTCGCAATAACATAGTTCCAGATTATGAATTCCAGCCAGTTTATGTCAAGCGTTTTACATGGAATAGAAATTATGCACTAGGGTATGATTTAACTAAAAATCTCAAGGCGAATTTCAGCGCAACAAATAGAGCAATTTTTGAAGAAGGCAACAGCCGAGTGGATAGAAAAAATGATCCTGCAGGTTATCGAGAGTTTACAGATTCTATCCGTTCTCAGATTTCAACTTTTGGTAAAACCATGGATTATTCGCATAATTATAGTCTTAATTATACCCTTCCACTAGATAAAATTCCTTTAACGGATTGGATGACTGCGAATGTGAAATATGCTGGAACCTATAATTGGCAGCGTGCTCCTTTGGGACAAACAGACTTCGGAAATACAATTCAAAACAATAGAACAGTGAATTTTACTGGACAAATGAATTTTACAAATCTGTATAATAAAGTTCCTTATTTCAAGAAGGTACTTAGTGATGGAAAAGGTGGAGGAAGAGCGAATGTTGGCCCTAAGGATGTTGGAGGTAGAAATACTGGTGCAAAACCTGAGAAACCGGCAATTGAGAATGCAGAACCGGAAAAGCCGGAATCCGAAATGACGGATAAAGAAAAACGCAAAGCCAAACGCGTAAAACGCAAGAAAGAGCGCAAAAAGAAACGCGAGGAAGCGGAGAAAAAACGTGGCGGGAAAGTTCATCCTGTTGGCGGTTTCTTTGCAAGAGCAATAATGACAGTTCGAAACGTTTCCGGAACTTACGCGCTAAGCGATGGAACAATGTTGCCAGGATACAACCAAGAATCAAGTATCCTAGGTTTCAATAGCAGTTTCAATGCGCCGTTAGGTGGTTTTGTGTTTGGACAACAACGCTATGACATTTGGGGGAAAGAAACTGGTTATAACATTGCGACAACTGCCGCTTCAAATGGTTGGCTAGTTAAAAATCAGGATTTGAATAAGCAATTTACGATGACGCATTCACAGAATTTGAATCTTCGCGCATCTTTGGAGCCATTGAAAGACCTAACGGTAGAACTTACTGTGACAAGAACGTATGGTAATAATTCCAGTGAATTTTACCGTTGGAACGAATCTTCACAGCAATTTGAAGGACAAAGTAGGGTAGAAACGGGAACATTGACGTATTCAAACATTTCAATTGGTTCGGCATTCACAAAATTGGGAGCACGTGATTACCAATCCGAAACATTCACTAAATTGTTAGCCAATCGTGTTTTGGTTTCTGAATTGTTGGGAGCTAACAATCCAAGTTCAAATCCTTTGGTTTCCGGTTATTATGCTGGATACGGTGGCACACAACAAGAAGTTATAACTGGTGCGTTTTTGACAGCATTTTCCAACAGAGGAATGAGTGAAAAGAATATTAATCCGGTGAAAAATATGCCTTTGCCGAATTGGTCAATAAATTATAACGGACTTACAAAAATGGAATTTGCCAAGAAATATGTGAAGAATTTTGTGATTCGTCATGCATATAGTTCTACAGTGAGCGTCTCTGGATTACAAACCAATTTGAATGCGGAATTTGATCAAAATGGAAACGCATCTGCTTTGGATATAAATAATAATTTCATTGCAGACCGCCAAATTCAAAATGTTACAATTTCTGAACGTTTTTCGCCATTGATTGGTATCGATGCTACTTGGACAATTAAAGGCCAAGGTTTGATTACAAAATTCGAATACAAGAAGGATAGAAGCGCGACGCTTTCTTTAAATAACAATCAAATAACTGAAATTTTAGGAAACGAATGGATTATTGGAACTGGATATAAATTTGCAAAAGTGAAATTGCCGTTTGAAAAAATTCCTGCTAGTGCATTGAATCTTCGCTTCGATTTCTCTTTTAGAGATAATTTAACGGTAATTCGAAAAGTTGTTGAAAATACAAACCAAGCAACTGCAGGACAGCGCGTAATTTCAATTAAAACTTCTGCGGATTACAACATGACGCAAAATTTAACGGTTCAATTTTACTACGATCAAGTGATTAATACACCGAAAATTGCGACTTCTTTCCCAACAGGAAATATGAGCACAGGAATTCGTTTGCGTTTCAATTTAGCAGGAGTGCAATAAGCGTATGATTCGTTCGGCAGAAAGAGGAGACGAGCAAGCAATAATGGAATTGATTCACGCGCTTGCCTTGTATGAAAAAGCACCCGAAGAAGTTGTTAATACAGCCCACGATTTAGGAGTTCATTTATTCGACGAAAAAATTTGCGACGCATTTGTAGCGGAAGTGGATGAAAAAATTATCGGTTTTGCACTTTTTTACACCAATTATTCCACGTGGAAAGGAAAATGTTTGTA
>CAIYXD010000607.1 GCA_903930085.1 uncultured Flavobacteriia bacterium | reverse complement strand
TTTTCTGAAGGATGTAATGGCTTGATTCAGAAAAACAAAGCGCACATGGTTTTAAATGGTTCCGACTTTTTGAAACAGATGAATTGGGACACAGAACAAACAAAGAAAGCGGTTCAGCGCAGTTGTTTTGTTGAACTAACTACAAATGAGCAATTGGTGTGTAAAATCTTGGAAAACTCTTCTGGAGAGCATGTAGATGTGCTTTCTATTAAAACCAACCAATCTGTTTCTTCCTTGAATGTTCAATTGTTTCATTTGGAAATGAAAGGCGTGGTAAAATCCTTACCTGGGAAAAAATATGCGCTGATTTAAAAAGTTTATAAAACAGAAAAGTCACTTACTCCAAGAATCTCAGATCGTTATTTCGATCCCAAGATGGCTGGAACAAGTGACTTTTCTCGATTGGTCTCTTATTGACTAGCGTCTGATTCCCGCATTTAGAAAACGACGATTATCTACTACTTCTGCTTTTTTCTTCAATCCTCCAAGCGCTTGTCCTTGCAAACCACCTTTCAGTGCAGCTAACATTTGGTCACGCTCTACAGTATAATTTGCAGCTGCTGGAGCTTTTATTGTTTTGTCGATGCGAATAACATAAACGCCCATCTTCCCTTTTAGAGGCATTGTGCGTTGTCCATCTTTCAAATTAGAGAAAAGGGAACCTATAACATCTGCTTCAAATCCAGCGCCCGTTATTTGCGGATTTGCAAATGTAACTTCTGCTTTCATTATTTCAGAATTAGCTCTTTTCGCCATATCGTTTAAATTCTTGTCCTTCAACAATTGATTGGTTAAACGAGCAGCTTTTTTCTCTTCCAACAAATCGCGCTTCATTACTATTGTTGCATCTTCTAATGTTGGAGCTCCTTTTTCACGAATAGAAGATACAATTGCAATGATGTAACGGTTCTTTTCCTTAATTGGAGCTGACGTTAAATCACCAACAGCAGATTCCTCAGAGAATGCAAGTTTTAAAATCTTGTCTTCCGCAAATTGCGTTTCAAAACCGTATAATTTTGGACTTAGTTCTTCGATATTCAATGGACGAACAAAGTAGCCAGCTTTTAAAGCAAGCGTGTCAAATAACTCCAATTTCTTTTTGATATCCGATTGATTTGAAATTTTAGCTTCCAATTTGTATAAAAGATTATACACTTCGCTGTCTTTCATATCTGTCGTTTCTTGACTCGCTTTGAATGATTTCTGAACAGAAGCCAAAACTGGATATGTAGTAGCGTCTCTTTCTAAAACTTCAATGATATGAATTCCATAAATTGTTTTTACAGCTCCAATTGCTCCAATTTTTTTAGTTGCACAAAACGCTGCAAATTCAGGAACCATGTCTGCTTCAATAAAGTTATCAATCAAACCTCCTTGTGGAACAGAACCTTTGTCATCACTATATTTTGTAACAAATTCCGCGAAATTATCTTTTGTAAGAAGCTTCATTAAGCTATCTGCCGTTTTCTGCTTCGTAGCAATAATTTTTTTATCTGTAGATTGATTCGTAGACAACAAGATATGTCTTGCTTTCATTCGAGTTGGTGTAAAACCAATAATTTTAGATACAACAACATTTCCTTTACTAGAGTATGGACCTACAACTTGGCCAATAGCTGCTGTTTTGAATATTGTATCCATGTAGTTTGGATAAGATTGCATTTTTTGCGCTTTCTCATTAGATTCCGGAACCGCAGTTGCATTTTTAGCAGAAGAATAAACTTTAATATCCGAATTCTGCATCACAAAAATGGAATCATTGGGAGCTGCAATAAACCCCTTCTTTATTTCTTCCATCGTTTTATTAAATTCATTGGAATCTTTCTTGGAAGGATTTATTAAGACATCAAAATAACGTACTTCGCGACTTGCAGTCTTGTTTTCGTATTTTTTGTCATCTTTATGCACTTCATAGTATTTTTCCAATTCAGAATCTGATATTTTGATATCTTCATCTGTAATTTCACTGTATCGTCTGACAACATAAGAAATACTTTTTATTTCTTTTTGAGCAAAATATTCTTCTTCTGCTTCCAGTTTTGTAACATAAACACCTTGCCCTAATAAAGCAAAGTATTTTTCCTGCTTGCGACGATCTGAATAGTATTTTTTACTTTCTTCCCATTGTTTTTGAACTTTTGGATCTTCAGAAGTTTCCATTTCTTCGATTCTTTTCTCCAATAATTTTGGGTTAAACAATCCAGTTAATGAATCGGTAAATCCTTGAGATAATTCTTGCATAACTGGAAATCCATCTCTACCATATAGGTAGGAATCAAATTCATTGTCGCTCACTTCAATTCCTAACGCTTCGTATTCTTTTTCAAAAATGGAAGTTTCTACCACGTAATTCCAAGCCTTATCAATAGAAGCTTCTTGGTCTTTTGGCGTGTATTCTCGCTGCTGTTGCGCAAATTGCGTTTTATCCTGTTCTTGAAATTTCAAACTTGCCTCTTCAAATGCTTTGAAATCAACTTTCTCACCATAAACAGTTCCATAACCAATTTGATCTCCTGAACCTTCTGTCATTCGCTGCCAGTCGCCCATTATAAAAGCAAACAATGCAACGCCAATTACGATTATTAATAATCCCGATTTTTCGCGAATTTTTCCAATTAATGCCATTTCTTTATTCTTTATAAGGTGCGAATATAATTAGATGAATTGATTTTTGAAAGTTTAAATTGCTTAATAACATAAAAAAAGCCGCAAAAATTAAATGTTGCGGCTTTTTTGAGTCCTTTTTTTTTATTTTCCACCTCGGCCAGTTCCTGGGGCTATTGGTCCTTGTTTCCCCGGACTTGGTTTTTTATCTTCCGTTTGTGGAACATAATTAATAGTAATGGTTTCGGTATCTGTTCCGCAAGAATTTGTTGCGGTTACAACGAAAGTATTCACACCTGGCACTAAAGTCACGCCGGTGGAAAGCGTATTATTTGCCGTATTGAAATTCACACCGTTAATTGCTCTTCCGTTTTGCGTAAATCCAATTCCTTGTCCGTTATTGGAGTTTAGAATCGTTGCCGTAAAGGTGAACGCAGCAGTTGCAACGGTTGCTCCGTTTGAAGCTGGCGCAAGAATTGAAATTACAGGCGCAACACACGGTTGGTAAATAATCGTAATCGTTTCAGTATCTGTTCCGCAAGAATTTGTTGCGGTTACAACGAAAGTGTTCACACCCGGAACCAATGTCACGCTGGTGGAAAGCGTATTGTTTGCAGTATTGAAATTCACGCCGTTAATTGCTCTTCCGTTTTGCGTAAACCCAATTCCTTGTCCGTTATTGGAATTTATAATTGTTGCTGTAAAGGTGAAAGCAGCATTTGTTACAGTTGTTCCGTTTGAAGCTGGCGCAAGAATCGAAATTACTGGTGCAACGCACGGTTGGTAAGTAATTGTAATTGTTTCGGTATCTGTTCCGCAAGAATTTGTTGCGGTTACAACGAAAGTATTTACACCTGGCACCAATGTCACGCCGGTGGAAAGTGTATTATTTGCCGTGTTGAA
>CAIYXD010000606.1 GCA_903930085.1 uncultured Flavobacteriia bacterium | reverse complement strand
GTTTACCCATTGCAGATCCAACCATCGTAGGAACTTGACCAATCATCATTTTCACCATATCCATTTGAGCAAGGTAAGAAGTGTAATTTTGTAATTCTTCTTCTACTTCTCCCTTAACTTTCAAGTAAAGGTTGTATTCAGTGCTTTCTGCTGCGGATAAAGTTTCTGGATCAACTGTTTCAAACTTTGGTGTCAACTCGCGCAAGATTCTAGTTTTCTCTAAACAGGCCTCGTTCACGTTTTCGCCTTTTGCATTGCCTAAAAAATTCCAACCGTGCACATCATCGATGTAGCCATTTTTATCGTCGTCAATACCATTATTTGCGATTTCATCCGCATTTATCCAAATTTTCCCCGCAAGATCTTTGTGTTCAATATCCACACCGGAGTCAATAACTGCAACAATTACAGTAGACGATTTCCGCTTTTTCAGCATTTTGTATGCCTTTTCGGTTTCCATCCCAGGTCCTTTTCCGTTGTACCAATTTAATGTTTCCTTACTCTCTTGTGCGCCAATTAATTTGGAGATTCCCACAGTCAGAATAATTAGACTTAATCGAATGCTGTTTCTACTCATACTTTGAATTTGTGAATTGTTTTTATTAATCGTGAAAAATAAAAATAAACTTTGGATTCACGCTTTATTTTTTTGACCTTTAAGATATATTTGCAGTTAATAGGTCAAAATTCAGTACAAATGGTTCGATTCGTTATTTTACTCCTAGGTTTCATCTTGTTGCACACGCCAAGTGCTGTGTTTGGTCAACATGCTAAATTTGGGTTTCAGCAATTACTGGATAAATCGCCACTTTCAATTTCCACTTTTTGTGTTCCAAATGATTCCATTACCAAAGCTTTATTGGATAAAGAGTGTGTTAAAATAAAATATTATTCAGGGAGCTACTTGTTTATCTCATCCACGGCAAATTGGATTCATGAGAAAACAAAATCAAACGAATTAAAAGATTTTTACTTCGAATATGCGCCTCCGATGGCGTTAGCAGATACTACTCGCGCGATGCATTTCGTAAATCAAGTTCACCAGGGTTCTAGTGGTTTATCTTCTCCTTACTCGGGAGAAAACGTTATTCTTGGTTACGTCGATCAAGGAATTGATTGGAATCATCCTGATTTTAAAGATGAAAATGGCGAAACAAGAGTGTTACGGTATTGGGACCAGACAACGAATGTAGGAGGAACAATTCCGCAACCGTACAATTATGGAATTGTTTGGGGAGAAAATGCAATCAATAATGGCAGTTGCACGAGTTTGGAAACCAGCACCGCTCATGGAAGTACGGTCGCAGGAATGGGTTCTGGTAATGGCATGGCAAATGGAACAAATACTGGAATTGCGCCGAAATCAAAAATAATTGTTGTGGAATCAAATTTTGATTTACCCAATTGGACTTTAACCATTGCCGATGCGTGTGATTATATCTTTAAAGTTGCAGATTCACTCGGCATGCCGGCAGTAATAAACTTAAGTCTTGGAACTTATCTGGGAAGCCACGATGGAAATGATCCTGCAGCAGAATACATGGAAGATCTTGTAACGGAAAAAGCGGGAAGAATCATTATTTGTGCCGCTGGAAACTCTGGTGCTAAAGGGAAATACCACGTAACAGGAAATGTAGATTCGGATACTTCATTCGTTTGGCTATTGAATAATCCTTCTTCCAGTGCTGCTTTTGGAGCGAATAAAGTATTTTTTGATTTATGGTCTGATGGCAGCGATGCAACCTATAATTTTGCACTGGGAGCAGATTTACCTTCTCCAACGTATGGCTTGCGCGGAAAAACTATTTTTAGACCTGCACAATCCAATTTAAACACTTTAATTTACGATACAATTTATTCTACGATAGGAAATCGCATTGCGACACTAGAAATTTATAGTGAACTGGAAAATGGAAATTACCACCTGCAAGTGTTGTTTAGTTCAATTGATTCTACTTCCTATCTTTTTCGCTTCATGACAACTGGATCTGGGAAATACGATTTGTGGAGTGGCGCTTGGCTCGGTCTGAACGATTTAGTAACTAACCTTCCGACAGTTTCTGTTCTTCCTGAAATAATGCACTACCACCAACCCGATTTATCTCAATCGGTCGTTTCGTCTTGGAATTGTTCTGAAAAAATTATTTCAGTTGGAAATTTCAGGAATCGACTTGGGCATATCGATAACAATGGAAATCAATATTACCCAAGCGGCGACATGACGAATCCTGGAAAATTAAGTCCTAATTCGAGTAAAGGTCCAAATCGCCACGGTGTTATAAAACCCGATATTTCTGCTGCTGGAGATGTTTCTTTGTCCGCAGGACCGCTAAATTTTTTAAATAATCCAATTAATAACGCCGCAATAGATTCTGGCGGTTGGCATGTTAGAAATGGTGGAACTTCGATGGCTTCTCCAGTTATTGCTGGAATCGCAGCGCTATTTCTTGAAAAATGCAGTAAAGCGAATTATGCGTATTTCAAAACTCAATTATTTACAAATGCTTTTTCTGATGGGTATACGAGTTCTGTACCCAACAATAGTTACGGATTCGGGAAAGCCAACGCACTTAATCTTATACTGCAAAATGAATTTAATACCAGTATAATTGGAAACGGTGCTTTTTGTGCTGATCCGATTCCTTTGACTGCAATTTCTGCTTCTCCAATAATGTCCGTCATTTGGTCAAATGGATTTGTAGGAACAACAAATTATGTTCCTACCGTCGGTGATTATAGCGCAACAGTATACAACACAAACGGCTGTAGTTCAATTACAAACCCGTTTACGGTATTCCAAACCAACCCATTGCCAATGCTTCCTATTATTCAAACAGGAAACACGTTAGCAACACTTTCTTTTACTACATATCAGTGGACGCTTAACGGTCAAGATATTCCGGGCGCGACAAGTTCAACCCTGGAAATTTTTCCGCCATACGGAACGTATACTTGCTACAGCTATAGTGACGAAGGATGTATTTCCGTAACAGCCCCATATACGGTTACAGCAGGAATAGATTTACAGAAAGTAAATGAAATTATAGTTTCACCCAATCCAACGAATGACCAATTTTCTATTCTTTCAGATCATCAAATTGAAAAAATACAGCTCTTTTCTGTTATCGGACAAGAAATTTTTCCGGAGATAATTGGCGAAAATTCCTACTCTATTTCTATACTGCCACAAGGGATTTACCACTTAATTGTTTACATAGAAAAAGAAAAGTTTCACACCAAAATAATTAGAATGTAATTTTACCGCAAAGAATTTATATTTTTGACACCGTAAACAGATAAGAACACGCATGAATTTAACAGGAATAATAGCAATTTCAGGAAGACCAGGCCTTTACAAAGTAATCGCACAAGGTAAGAACAACATTATTGTAGAGTCATTAATTGATAACAAACGTTTTCCAGCGTATGCTACTGATAAAATTTCCGCATTGGATGATATCAGTATCTATACGTACGATGAAGATGCGCCTTTGAAAGATTTACTTGCTGCAATCTATAAAAAAGAAGATGGTAAAATGTGTCCTTCTCACAAAGAAAGTTTAACTGTCTTGCAAAATTATTTATTGGAATTACTTCCTAATTATGATCAAGAACGTGTTTATTCTTCCGATGTAAAGAAAATGTTTCAATGGTACAACCTTTTGCATAAATCAGGAAATCTGAAAATGGAAGAAGCAGCAGCTGAAGCGACAGAAATTGTAGAAGAAGTAACGCAGTCAGAAACGGCTACTAAAAAACCAACTGCTAAAAAAGTTGCTGCTCCAAAAGCTGCCACAGCCGTAAAGGCGAAAACAGCAGACAAAGCAAAATCTGCAAAACCAGCCGCCGGTAAAAAAGTTGCTGCACCAAAAACAAGTTCAAACAGAGGAAAGTAATTTTATATTGCTTATTTATTCTCTTTTGAATTAAATTAAAAAATAAAGGATTCACTACTGCCCCGATGTCTTTTCGAAATTAGGTATGTAATGAAAGAAAAATAACAAAAAAAGTCGGTAATCCCGGCTTTTTTTTTATGAAAGAAAATATGAAAATAACAAAATCACCCAGAACATTTGTTGCCGAAAACTTAGTAATTGATTCATGGGAATCCATCCAAAATTATTTTGAAGAATTGGCTAATCGCGCAACAAATTCCAGAGAAGAATATGTGAAATGGCTGCACGACAAAAGTGAATTAGAGGCTGTGCTAGAAGAAGATGCAGCGTGGCGTTATATCAAAATGACAATTGATACACGCGATGAAAAATTAAGTAACGCCTATACTTTTTTTGTAACGAAAATTCAACCGCAATTAGCACCATTCGAAGACAAACTGAATAAGAAATTGGTGGATTCACCCTACTTTGAAGCGTTAGATAAAGAAGAAGCCTATCGCATTTATTTTCGATCTGTAAAAACAGCTTTAGAGTTGTTCCGAGAAGAAAATATTCCATTGGAAGCAGAATTAAACGAAAAAAGCCAATTGTTTGGTTCTATTTCCGCAGCGCAATCGATTGAACACAACGGGGAAACATTGACAATGCAGAAGGCAGCATCGCTTTTGAAAGAAACAGATGAAGAATTACGTCGAACCATCTTCGAAAAAATGTCTACCCGAAGAAGAAAAGACATTGACAGTTTAGATGGATTGTTCACTGAATTGATTGAAAAAAGACACCAAGTTGCAATAAATGCTGGATTTGATAATTTCCGCGATTACAAATTTCTAGCTTTGGGAAGGTTTGACTACACAAAAGAGGATTGCTTTAATTTTCACAAGGCCATTAAATCACAAATCGTTCCCTTGGTGAAAGAAATTCAGCTTGCAAAACTCAAGACCTTGGGAAAGGAGAAATTTAAACCGTGGGATTCGGAAGTTGATCCGGAAGGCAAACAACCTTTGAAACCTTTTGAAACTGGGAAACAATTATTGACAGGAACGATTGCCATGTTTGATAAAATCGATTCCTACTTCGGCGATTGTTTGCGCACGATGGACGAAATGGGACATTTGGATTTGGATTCAAAAGAAGGGAAATCACCAGGCGGTTACAATTATCCCTTGTATGAAATTGGCGTACCTTTTATATTCATGAATTCGGTTGGTGCACAACGCGATTTAGTGACAATGGTGCACGAAGGCGGACATGCAGTGCATTCCTTTCTGAGTAGAGATTTGGAATTGACCGGTTTCAAAAATGTTCCATCCGAAGTCGCTGAATTGGCTTCCATGTCGATGGAAATGCTAACAATGGAGCTTTGGAATGAATTTTATTCGGATAACGATAATTTTAACCGTGCAAAAAGAGAACAACTCGAATCGATTTTGAAAATCCTTCCATGGATTGCACAAATAGATGAATTCCAGCATTGGGTTTATTCCAATCCAACCCACACCGTTTCTGAAAGACATACAAAATGGTCGGAAATTTCAAAGGAATATGGAACGGGATTGACAGATTGGACTGGATTTGAAGACATGCAAGCAACCGCATGGCAAAGACAATTACACCTATTCGAAGTGCCATTTTATTATATCGAATATGGAATTGCACAACTTGGCGCGCTCGGAGTTTGGAAAAATAGCCAGGAAAATTTCCCGAAAGCCATTGAAGACTATAAAAACGCACTACAATTGGGATATACAGCAACGATTCCTGAAATCTATAAGGTTGCAGGAATTTCTTTCGACTTCACTGAAAACTATTTAAAGGAATTGGCAAGTTTCGTTCAAGCAGAATTAAAGAAAATTTAAAAATTCTGTGTAAATTAACAGATGAATCCCAATAATTAATCCGTCACTCCAACTTTTAAAACAATATGCTTGTAGAAATAAATCCCAGGAATATCGATAAAAGACTTATACAACAAGCTGTAGAGGTGTTAAAAAAAGGAGGGATTATTATCTTTCCGACGGATACGGTGTATAGTATGGGTTGCGATTTATACAATAAAAAAGCACTGAATAATCTTGCAAAAATGAAAGGTTTGAAATTGAATAAAACAAACTTTTCAATCATTTGTGCGGATATGAGTGATTTAGCAAGCTATGTACAACAGTTAGATCGACCAACATTTAAACTGCTAAAACATGCATTACCAGGTCCTTTTACCTTTATTTTAAATGCAACTAACGAGGTGCCAAAACTATTCGATTCCGGTAAAAAAGAAATTGGTATTCGAATCCCAAATAATGAGATTGTTTTGGAAATTGTAAGGCATCTTGGAAATCCGCTTGTAACAACTTCTTTGCATAACGATGCGGATACAATTTTGGATTACTATGCAGATCCTTATACGATTTATGAACATTTTGACGAAAGCGTAGATTTAATTATTGATGGTGGTTATGGAAATTTAGATGCTTCGACCGTAATCGATTGCACGAGCGGTGCTCCGGTAATTGTGCGACAAGGAATTGGTAAATTGGACATTTAAAACATTTTTATGGTGCTAATTTTAAATTGTGGAAGTACTAAAATCGATTTCATTGAAGAAAT
Organism: uncultured Flavobacteriia bacterium; assembly: GCA_903930085.1. GTDB lineage: Bacteria > Bacteroidota > Bacteroidia > Flavobacteriales_D > Crocinitomicaceae > M0103. The sequence goes on along the minus strand of CAIYXD010000606.1, from coordinate 736 downwards.
TGTAGACGGATTTTGTGATTTTAAAACCGTTCCAATTCTAGATTTTAACGAACAGGATATAAAGAAATATTCTGGCGTAATCATCTCAGGTGCTCCATTGTTAATTACAGAGCAAAATATTGCGCCTTTTCTCGAAAAAATAATTTGGGTTAAAAATACCACTATTCCAGTTTTGGGAATTTGTTTCGGTCACCAACTAATTGGCTTGACATTTGGTGCTTTTGCATCTAGAATGCGCGAAGATCGCGATTGGCAGACCATTGAAGTGTATGAAAACTGTTCGCTTTTCGATAAATTACCGACAGAATTTGAAATGATGGAAGACCATTGCGAGACAATTTCAATTCCCCCAGGATTTCAACTGGTTGCATCTTCAGACGCTTGTGTAAACGAAGCAATGCAGCACCTTTCTATGCCGATTTTCGGGGTTCAATTCCACCCGGAAGTTTCTGGTAATCTCGGAAGCGTGGTAATTGAAAATTTCATCAAATTAACGCAGAAAAACGAAGGATCCACCTTTTCCCTATAGACATTTCATTGTTAATATAAAGTTTATGCCTTTCAAATCCCTTTCAAATAAAAGCGGATATTAGCACTATGGTATTAAATAGAATTTGGATAGGAATGTTTGTAATCGCTATTACAATGGGTTTTTCAAAACTCATTTTTTGGCAAGACACATTTATTCTTCAAAAAATGATGGATGCACTTTTCGCTTCTGCAAAAACAGGTTTTG
>CAIYXD010000605.1 GCA_903930085.1 uncultured Flavobacteriia bacterium | reverse complement strand
TGGTAATTACAATCGTTGGTTTTTTTCGCATTTAAGCCCCATAAATGGGGCTTATTTTTTTAAAGAAATTATGATTATATGAATTGAAATTTAAATAAATTCTATGCGTTAGTAAAACACCCCCTAAAATCGACTGAAATCGGTTGATTTCGGTTTTGTGAAAACATAACTCATTACTAATCAACGCCTACATTTTCTCAAAAAATCTTCATAACCCTGAGGTCCCGGGTTCAAATCCCGGTCTCGCTACATGAAAATCAAGGACTTACGTTAAATCGTGGGTCCTTTGTTGTTTCATGAAAACATCACTTTTTATCTTGAAACACATGCTATCATTGGGTTTTATTGCGTGAGGAATTGTGTTAGCCTTTATCTTTTCTTAGTTCAAGCTCAGAAAGGGGAGCCACAAGTACAAGCCCCGCTTATTGCGGGGCTTGTACTTTGTCTATCAGTGAGTTTGAGTAGTTGCATCATTTTGTTATTTTTGAAATACAATTAAATAATATGGCAATAAAAAAGACTTGGCTAGACAAACTAAACGAAAAAAAAGAGCCAAAAATTAAACGAATTGATATTGACTTTGCTGATATTTCAGCAGGAAGTAATATGTTTATTGCTACTCCAAAACTCATAGATGAGTATATTCAACAAATTGGAATTGGAAAGCGGATAGACATAAAAACATTACGAAAAGACCTGGCCATAGAGCATAATGCCGATTATACTTGTCCTGTAACTACAGGAATATTTTTGAGAATTGTGGCAGAAGCTAACTATGAAAAATTACAAAATGGAAAACGTGTAGGAGAAATCACACCTTTTTGGAGAGTGATTGAACCGAAAAGTTCATTGGCGAAGAAACTCACATTTGGCCAAGAATTTTTACTGCAACAAATTGAAAAAGAAAGTAAAAACTGAAAATTGGGATTTATACTTTTTCCCCAAGCCTACAAGTTGTTTTGTTCGAAGTTCAACTCCTCAATCTTCTAATAGTCACATACTCAATCATCGCATTATAGCTGCATCTTTCGTCAAAAAGGGGAGCGGTAATTAAAAACCAAGTCCAAATTCGTTAAGCGGATATTATTTGTGGTTCGAGGTTATTTTTTTGTCACTTTATATGGTTTTCCTCTGTTGTCATAAGTTGTCCATTCGCCAACAGATTCTCCATTTTCAAAGTGTCCCGAACGTTTTATTGTTCCGTCAATTCGATACCATTCCCAATACCCTTGGGGTTTGCCGTCAGTGATTTTTCCTTTTGACCAAATTGTAATTCCGTTGGCGTGATATTTAATAGTAACTCCATCAACAATTTTTTCAATTTTTTCTTTCATTTCGAAATCTTCAGCGTATTTTCTATTGTATGAATTTATTATTTATTTTGGATATTTATTAACTATCGATTAATTATGAATAAAAGTCAAAACCATTGCGTGAGGAAAACACCCCCTGAAATCGGTCAAAATCGGTCGTTTTCGGTTTTTCCAAAACATAACGCGTTATAAATCAACGCTTTCATTTTCTCAAAAAATCTTCATAACCCTGAGGTCCTTTTTTTTGTAATTGAATAGTCCTGAGCAGTAATGACTGTTCCGGTACTTTCCCGAACGTAAATAGATGTTCCAGAACAATAAAAAGCGTTCCGAAACATCTATATTATTCTATTTCTTCTCACAATAGGAGCCAGTTTGGAAGAATTCGCAATTGATGTTAGGGCAATAATTGATGCCAAGATTAAAAAACTTCAATAATTGCTTATGAATCAAAAAGTATGATTTTTGACACCTATTTTTAAAATGTAAGTCAAAAAACGCATTATTTGAATTATATTTGATTTAAATGAGTCAAAATGATACCCTTTTTACCATTACAAATTGATGTTGAAACTAAGGCTGTATTAAGAAAATTAGCTGCTGCGCATCAGCGTCTAGCAGAATTTAAAGGAGTAATCACAAGCATTCCCAATCAAAATATTTTGTTAGAAACGCTAACATTAAGAGAAGCTAAGGAGAGTTCTGCAATTGAAAATATAATAAGCACATTTGCCGAGGTATATCAAAGTAGTGTTTATTCCAATTTGTTTGCATCCCCTGAAGCAAAAGAAGTGCATCTGTACGCTGAGGCTTTAAAGCAAGGTTTCAATTTAATACAATCAAGCGGATTACTAACTAATAACCACATTTTGAAAATACAATCAGTAATTGAACAAAATGATGCTGGTTTTAGAAAAGTCCCGGGTACTAAATTATTAAATGAAAAGACTGGTGAAGTTGTGTATATGCCACCTCAGGATGCATTAGAGATTGAAAGCTTAATGCAAAATCTCGAAAAGTTTATAAACAATGATGAGTTAGCAGATATAGATCCATTAATAAAAATGGCAATCATACATCATCAGTTTGAAACGATTCATCCATTTTATGATGGTAATGGGCGTACAGGCAGGATCATTAATATTTTATATCTAGTTAATAAAAAATTATTGGACATTCCTGTACTTTATTTAAGTAGGTATATCATAAATAAGAAAACTGATTATTACGAACATCTTCAAAAAGTAAGAGAAACTGGGAATTGGGAACCTTGGATATTATTTATTTTGGACGGTGTTGAAAATACTGCTAAGGATGGAGTTCTTTTAATTAATGCTATTCATAAGGCAATGCAAAAATATAAACATGAAATAAAAGTAAAGCTGCCAAAATTATATAGTCAGGACTTGTTGAATAACTTATTTAAATACCCTTATAC
>CAIYXD010000604.1 GCA_903930085.1 uncultured Flavobacteriia bacterium | reverse complement strand
GCTGGAAGGTAAACTCCGGCAACGTGTCCGAGATGAAGTGGGCCATTTGCATACGGTAATGCAGCGGTAACAGTATATTTTGCTTTCGACATGTTGAATTTCTAATGAAAGTTCAAAGATACAAGTTAGAACCAATAAGCGTAAAGAAGATGCAAGAAATTCTGGTCTTAGTGTTTAAATACGACAATCTAATTGCAATTCCTTTTCTACAAAACGAATGTCAAACGTTTCTAATTCATCTAAAATCGGGTTATACACTTCTGGTTGAATTGGCAAAGTAACTCCTTTAAGCGCAATTTCTCCATTCAAAAGCATTTTGGTAGCTATCGCAACCGGCAAACCAACGGTATTTGCCATCGAAGTGTAGGTTTGATTTTCCCCAATATTAACCATGGAAGAAGTAATGGAATAATTTTGTTCTTCGAATTCGTACTCAAATTCGTGGTACATTACGAGCATGTCTTTATCTTGTGGATCCAGCACGAGTTTGTCAACTAATATTTTTTCCAATAATTGCGCAGGAGATGCGTCCGAAATTCCAAGTGGTGTAGTTCCTTCAAAAACGCCAAGCCATTCAAAACGTTCGTATAATTCCAATCGGTCAACGCGCAAAAAATCTTTGAATTTATCTTCTACGGTGCGCAAATAGCGGTATGGTAAAAATGCATTTAAAAAGGAACGTGCTGTAAGGTGTTCGGAATTTTCCATTTTGTAGGAATCATCTGTCATGCCTAATTCTATAAAAATATTCCAAGCTTGGCAAAATCCTGGTCTTCGTAAGGTGCCTCTAAAAATGGTTTGGATAGATTCTAGTCCATACGTTTTTCTATACGACAAAGAATCACGGTTTGCGTACCCATCAAATTCGCCATAACCTTCGATTTCCATGCGGAATAAACGACCAAAAAGCCTGTTGTACGGAATGTATTTGTATTCGTTATGATCTAGAAAACTAGACGCTCCGCCTTGTCCAGCAAGTACTACGTTGCGTGGGTTCCATGTAAATTTGTAATTCCACGGATTATTGTCGCTTTCCGGAGCAATTAATCCGCCACAAAACGATTTGAAAGAAGTTACCATCCCACCTTTTTGCTCAATGGCGTGGATAATTTTCATGGCACTCATGTGGTCAATTCCGGGATCTACGCCGATTTCGTTTAGGATAAGTATTCCGGCAGCTTTAGCTTGTTCATCCAAATTTTTCATTTCTGCTGAAATGTAAGAAGGCGTAATTAAGTTGGTGCACAACGCAATGCAATCTTTTGCTACTTCGACATGAAAACGAGCAGGTAGCATTGAAATCACAACATCCGCTTTTTCGATTTCCGGCTTTCTCTCGTCCGAATTTAATGCGTTAAACGAAAGTGCGGTGCCATTTTCATGCTTGTTCAATTTTCGCTGTACCATAGCGATATCTTGATCAACAACACGAATTTTCCAATTGTACAAGCTAGATTTATCTAGCAAATAACGAATCAGTGACGAAGCAGATAATCCTGCACCAAGTATTAGTATTGTTTTCATATCCTTAAACATCCAATTGTAAAACAAAAGTAACGAATGCAAACCAATAGCAATCTGTTAAAATAAAATTAAATCACACGGATTTTTGTTAAGGATTGAACAAGATGCTGTTGCCTTGCATCGTTGAAAAGAAAAAAATCAAGCTGTTTAGCAGTACTTTTTTGCTTGAAAAAAGCGAATGGTCTAATAATCACAGTAATTTTTTTCTACTTTTACCTTCAAAATTCGAAAACAATGGGAAGAGCGTTTGAATACCGTAGAGCATCAAAGGAAAAACGTTGGGATAAAATGTCAAAATTATTTCCCAAGTTAGGGAAAGCGATTACGATGGCGGCAAAAGAAGGTGGCGATGATCCCTCAATGAATGGTAAGTTGCGGACAGCAATTCAAAATGCAAAGTCTGAAAACATGCCAAAAGACAATATCGATGCGGCAATCAAACGTGCAACGCAAAAAGACATCGCTTCTTTTGCTGAGATAATTTACGAAGGAAAAGGCCCGCATGGCGTTTTAGTTGTGGTGGAATGCGCAACCGACAATCCAACTCGGACGGTGGCAAACGTAAAATCCTATTTCAATAAAGCTGGTGGCGCAGTTGTTCCGAATGGCTCCTTGGATTTTATGTTCAACCGTAAATCCGTTTTTGAATTGAATAAATCAGATCAATTTGACCCGGAAGAATTGGAGTTGGAGTTGATTGATGCCGGATGTGAAGAAATTGAGGTCGAAGACGATACCGTTTTTGTCTATGGCGATTATACTTCCTTTGGAACATTGGCTAAGGGCTTGGAAGATTTGAATATCGAAGTACAGAAATCGAATTTACAACGCATTCCAACTTCCCCAATCGAATTGACGGAAGAACAAATGTTGGACGTTGAAAAATTATTGGATAAAATTGAAGACGACGATGATATTCAACAAGTATTTATAAATATTGCTTAGTCGAATTTCTTTGTTTCAAAAAGTAAAATAAATGTGATCTTTTAGAGTTATTATTCCGTAAAAAACTCTTTTTATGCTTTAAAAATTATGAGATTAACCTTCAATAAATTCAGTTTCTTGTTCTCACTAGTTTTAGTACTAGCGGCTTGTTCGACTGAAAAAAACACCATGGTTAATCGAACATATCACGGAACAACAGCCCGTTACAATGGGTATTTTAATGCAACGGAATTAATTCGTCAATCGGTAACTTCTTACCGTTCTTCGCTCAAAGATAATTACTACGCAATTTTACCAATTGATCCATTGCCAAATGCGCAGGAAGTAATTGGTTTATACCCATCAATTGATACGGCTATTGCCAAATGCACAAAAGTTATCCAGCAGCACAGTATGCCCAGCAACGATAAACCGTCGTTAAAAAAAATTGAACACAACCGCTGGGTAGATGAAAACTGGATTACAATCGGAATAGCAAATTATTACCGCCGAGACTATGACGCTGCACTGAAAAATTTCAAATTCGTCCGAAAATTTTATTCCAACGATCCGTCTATTTATGTTGCGGACTTGTGGATGGCGAAAACGAATATTGAATTAGGTAAATTCACAGATGCTAGCTTCAATATTGCAAATATCGATAAGGCAATTGCGCTGCAAGATGCCGGTGAAGAAGAAAAACCGAAGAAGTCCTCCAAAAAAACAAAGGGCAAGAAAGTAGAAGAAACGGCTGCCGAAGTTCCAAAATCCATTCGCTTTGATTTAGAAAAGACCAAGGCGGAACTTTCTTTGCGACGACAAAATCCGGAGGAAGCAATAAAATTTCTGGAATCATCCTTGCGTTTTGCCAAAAAGAAAACAGATAAAGCACGCGTATATTATATACTTGGTCAATTGTATGAATCTCT
>CAIYXD010000603.1 GCA_903930085.1 uncultured Flavobacteriia bacterium | reverse complement strand
GTATTTTACAATCAACCCATCCAATGTTGTATGCTCCGTATATGTCATTCCATCGGTTGGGGCCGAACCTTCTAATTTCCCATAAGTAATACGCAACGTGCTATTTGCATCTGCCCAATGTTTGTCATTTGGGAACATTTCATATTTTCCTGCAACATAGTTTTTTAATAAAACGGTCATTTTATCGTCGAAAGCTTGGTATTTAGGCAATACATTTTCTCTGAAGTCCTTGTTAAAAACAGTATACAGTTTAAAGGCTGGATCTTTCAAAATATATTTGGTTGATTTCTCATTTTTCTCCTTGAATTTATTTAAAAATGCGACATAACGCTCCTTATTTGTAAAGATTGATTTCTCAAATATCTCTTCACTCCATCCTTTCAAATTTGCCAAAGTGCTTTTAAAATTCTCAGTGTTTTTCTGAATAATATACTCTTCTGTCAACAAATCAAATATTTTTTGATCTACTTGTGCGTCGTAATTTTTAAAGAATCCATCAGCCGCCTTGATTAATTTATCGATTTGAGTCGTTAACTCGCCTTTTTCCTTGTATTTGAGATAATTTGTTGTTAAATCTTCCATTCCTCGAGTTAATTTATAAAACTCAGGTCCTACGTACAAGTATTCAATTGCCATAGAGTACTCAAATTCCCACTGGCTTTCTTTTTCCACCAACGTGTTTAAATCTGAAATTACCTTTCCATATTTATTCTCCCAAGCAACACTTGTAGCTGCCATTTGAGAATATTCTTTTTCACGAGAAATTTTTACAGAAACACCATCTAAACTCCTTAAACCATCTACTTGTCCTATCCACTTTTTATACGCATTTGCAATACTTGCTTGCTTTGCGGAATATTTTATACGCACGGCATCCGAGGAACGCATTGCTGCATCAATTACACCCAATGATTTTTCGCGCATCTTTATTCGCGCTGGACGTTCCTTATCCACAATAAATTTAAGGTACGCGGAAGAAACATGTTGTTCTGTCTCACCTGGAAAACCATAAACCATAGTGAAATCTCCAACCTTTCTATCCTTGAATGAAATTGGGAGAAAATGCAATGGAACATATGGAATATTCGTATTCGAAAACTGAGCCGGTTTGTTGTCTGTTCCAGAATAAATCCTAAAGACAGAAAAATCACCTGTATGGCGCGGCCAAACCCAATTATCCGTATCGCCTCCAAATTTACCAATAGAATTTGGCGGTGTGCCAACCAATCTCACATCTTTAAATACCTCTTTTACAATAATATAGAAGTCGTTTCCGTAATTAAACGGTTTGATTTCAGCTTCGTAATGCGTTCCTTGAATGGCATCTTGGATCAACTTTTGCATGTTTTTCTGAATTTTTTCTGATTTAACAGCTGCGTTATCACTTGAATTTACGCCAAATAGCATTGCGCCGGTCACATCATCGATTCGCACCATACGCGAGGCAGACAAACCTGGATTCGGTAATTCTTCTGAAAGATCTTTTGCCCAAAAACCATTTTTCAAGTAGTCTTTTTCTAAAGAAGAATGGGATTGAATTTGCGAATAGCCGCAGTGGTGGTTGGTCAAAAGCAATCCTTTATTGGAAACTAATTCCGCGGTACAACCTCCTCCAAAATGCATAATTGCATCTTTCAGACTAGAATTATTCACATCGTAAATGTCTTTTGCACTTAGCTTCATTCCTTTGGCTTTCATATCCGATTCAAACGCCGCGATGAGCGATGGAATAAGCATTCCTTCTTCTGCCGAAAAATGAAAAATACTTGCAAAAACTAATCCGATGGATAAAATATATTTTTTCATACTTGAAATGGTTAAGTACCAAAAATAAGAATTTAAAAGGGATTTTTGATACATCATACAGCACATAAAGCTATATTTATTGCAGGAATTTTTAGGTTAAAGTCTTGATGAAGATTGGGAACTATTCCCTTTCCTTGAATTGGACAATCAAAAAAAATAACGAACTTTACAGGTATGGAATTATTAAATTATATTTTTCGTCTAGGCGTAGTATTCGCCATTTATGGATTTATTTGGGGGATTTTTGAAATAGGCATTTCAATACTTCGATCTGGCAGGACGAAAACAGTACAAGAAGATTATGTTATCAAAGTAATTAAATACTTGTTTTTAGTAGATGTTACCTTCCTATTTTGCCTGGATTTGGAAAATGATAACATTTCGATTTACCATTTAACCATGGCAGGTCTTGTATTGTTAACCTATTTTATGGGGAAATTACAAAATCAGCAAAATCAGTTGGCTATGTTCAAAATGATGGGACAAGGAGGTCTTTCCAAGATGCGGATGAATTTCAATCTTAAGGCTGAAATCAGCGTGATTATAATCGCTATTTCCGCTTTTATTTTATTTATAAATTATCCGGAGTTTTCGAAAAACC
>CAIYXD010000602.1 GCA_903930085.1 uncultured Flavobacteriia bacterium | reverse complement strand
CTAACTTCGGTTTAAGTCATCCAGGTTTATTGATGAATGACAGATTAGGCTTTAATATTAATTTACACTACCAAACAATCCTACAATAATGAGCAAATCTTTCGGTTTACTAAACTATGCTAAAACTATTAAACCTAAAAACACTAACTATGAAATAGTGTTGGGACAAAAGTAGATAACTTTTACAGACATGGGGTTAAAATAAAATTAAAAAATTGTTAAAACTTCAAAATTTCTTCAGGTAGGTTTCTTGCGGCGAACGTTTCATGAAGACAGCTAAAATTGGTTTAACCGCCTAACCCAACGTCTAGAATCATCATAACAAGGAAACCTCCGATAAATCCAAGCACTGCGACATCTGTAAATTTATCGCGCTGGGTTTCAGGAATCACTTCTTCCACCACAACAAAAATCATTGCTCCAGCAGCAAATGCGAGTGCAAAAGGTAGAATCGGCTGCATGTAAATCACAGCAACTGCTCCAATCACACCAGCAATTGGTTCTACAATAGCGGATAATTGTCCGTACCAAAAACTTTTGAATCTACTTGCTCCAGAACGTCTTAGCGGCATAGCAACAGCAAAACCTTCCGGGAAATTTTGTATTCCAATTCCAATAGCCAATACAATTGCACTAGTAAGTGTTGCATCTTCCATTCCGATTGCCGCCGCGCCAAATAAAATCCCAACCGCGAGTCCTTCAGGAATATTGTGCAAGGTAATTGCTAAAACTAATAGTGTTGTTTTATGCAATTGGGTTTTAACACCTTCTTTTTCTTCGTCTTTAAAATTGATGTGAAGGTGCGGTAATTTTTTATCCAGGAAAAATAAAAATAATGCGCCCAATAAAAAGCCAACAGCTGCCGGCATCCACGGAGCGGAAGGATACATTTTTTCGGACATGCTAATAGCGGGATTTAGGAGCGACCAAAAACTTGCTGCAACCATAATTCCACCAGTAAAACCAAGCATTCCATCCAACCAACCGCGGTGCATCGTCTTAAATAAAAAAACTAAAGAAGCGCCTGCTGCAGTCAATAACCAACAGAAAGTAGTGGCAATTAACGCTGCCAAAACTGGATCCATATCCGTGAAAAATAGCTCCAACGTTTTCATAGTGGATGTATTTAATTTGTACCAAAGATAGTAAAATTCACAATTTGCAATTTGGAATTCATATTTCTAAACTATCTTTGCACCCATAATTTAGAAATAAAACAAATGGCAACAAACAGAACATTTACAATGTTGAAGCCTGATGCAATCGAAAATGGTTACACAGGAAAAATCATCGATATGATTATCCAAGCTGGATTTGAAGTTAAGGCGATGAAATTAACCCGTTTGACAACGGAACAAGCACAAAAATTTTATGAAGTACATGCTGAACGCCCATTTTATGGCGAATTAGTAGAATACATGACTTCTGGACCTATCGTTGCTGCAATTTTGGAAAAAGAAAATGCAGTTGCTGATTTTCGTGCATTAATTGGTGCTACAGATCCTGCAGATGCAGCGGAAGGAACAATCCGAAAGTATTACGCAGAATCAAAAGGTAGAAATGCTGTTCATGGTTCTGATTCAGATGAAAACGCTTCAATCGAAGGTGAATTTCACTTTTCTGCAAACGAAATATTCTAATTAAAATTGTTAGAAGTGAAAATGCTGTTCCGATGAGCAGCATTTTTTTTGTACCATTTTTTAGAAGTAACTATGTGAACAACTTCGCTATCCTAAAACAGTATATCATTGCTAACAAACCACTTACATAAAATAAATCGCACCTTTTTTATTGTAAAACTTTATAAAAATTCATTGGAATACCCATCTGTTTTACGCAAACATTTTCTTAAATTTGAACTCAAAGAATGAGTATGCAAGAAAAGAACTACACGGTCGAAGAACGCTTTATCAGAT
>CAIYXD010000601.1 GCA_903930085.1 uncultured Flavobacteriia bacterium | reverse complement strand
ATTCCAAAGAAATAACCTTTGTTTTCAATCCCGAGAAACGAAGACATATCTGGTGTTAAAACAAAAATAATTCCGGAGGAAGTTGCCGTCAAAAACATTACGGTTGCTGCGGGTAAAACACTTGGTTCAAAGACATCCTCCCAATTAACTTTTAGTAATTTTGGTTCAAACTTTTGCTTGTTTTCCAATGTCTCTCGAACGTATTGTATTAATATTCCGGAAAGAACTGCAATTCCGGCTGCAACCATGAACAAATTATTCATCCCGAAATTCAAATACAACCAAGAACCAACCAATTGACCAAAACCAATCCCAATGGAAATAAATGTTCCCCAAATTCCCATTGCTTGCCCGCGTTTATCCGCCGGTAAAATATCCGTTACCAAAGCCGTTGCACCAGTAGGTAAAAAACCTGCGCTAAAGCCATGTAGAAATCGTAAGGCAAGAAAAAACCAGATTGAAAAGGATAAAGGATATAGCAGAGAGACAATAAAACACACAAAAATTCCGATATTCATTACTTTTTTCCTGCCAATTGTATCGGATAATTTTCCAGAAAAAGGCCTAGAAATAGCTGCTGAAATAGTAAAAAGCGTGATAATCCAACCTTTGTATTCTTTTCCGCCTAAATCAGTGATGAACTGATTTAATTCTGGTAAAATGAGATTGAAACTCATCATGAAAAGAAACATTGCAAAGGAAAGAATCCAGAAATTACGGCTATATTTTCTAATCATGCCACAAAAGTAATCCTAATGCCCAATGTAAAACCAAACCGATACTATTTTATTTTTATTTTCTAATTACAAAACAAATTAGTGGTTTAATTAGTTTAAATTGAACCGAAATAATCTAATTCTATTAAGTTGGAATTAGTAGTTTTAACAGACGTAAATTGGATTTGGTTTTAAATAAATTATAAATGAAAGTATGGTAAAAGAAGCGACATTTGGAGCAGGATGTTTTTGGTGTATTGAAGCATGTTATGCGCAAATGAATGGCGTGATTGATGTTTTTCCTGGATACTCAGGAGGAATGGATAATAATCCGACATATCAAAGTGTGTGCGGCGGTAATACAGGTCACGCAGAAGTTGCGCGGGTATATTATGACGATGAACAAATTTCATTCGAGCAGTTATTGGAAGTTTATTGGTTTGTGCACGATCCAACTCAATTGAATAGACAAGGTAACGACATTGGGTCGCAATATCGCTCGGTTATATTTTACCACGATCAGGAACAAAAACGAATTTCAGAAGCATACAAAGATCGTTTAAGCGCAGAAAAAGTTTGGGATAATCCAATTGTAACGGAAATTTCTCCTTTGTCGAATTTTTACAAAGCGGAAGCTTACCATAAAGATTATTTTGAGCGGAATCCAGAGAACATGTATTGTCAGGCGGTCGTGCGACCAAAAGTAGAAAAGTTTAAAAAGGTTTTTACTGAAAAGCTTAAATAGGAAAATAATATCACAAAAAAAGTCCGCGATAAACGGACTTTTTTTTGAATTATAAAATTTTATAGTTCTTCTAAAACAGGATCTTTCGAAGATTTAGCTTCTTTTTTAGCTGCTTTATTTGCCTCTTTTTTAGCTTCTAGTTCTTCAAATTTCTTAATTTGCTCTTCTGTAAGAACCGTTTTAATCATCATTTTCCGTGCTTCATTGTTTGATTGCAAAGAACTGATTTTTACATCTTGCGGAATGTTCGGATTATTACGAAGGGATTCATTCTTTAGCGCTATTCCAAGATTAAATTCTGCAATTTTCGTACGTTGATCGGTATTTAAAACCAATACTTTAGTTAATCTTTCTGTGTGCATTTCCGCACGTTGTTCTGGCGTTTTTTTACTTTTTTCTTGCGCCGAAGCAGCAGTTATTCCAGCAAATAATGCAATCCCAACCAATAATACTTTTAACATTTTCATACGCTTAATTTTATTTTTTAAGTTCTTTTTTATCAGACGTTTTAATTCACTATCCGTTGCTAAAGTAAGATAAATCAGCCTTTTTTTCGGCATCTT
>CAIYXD010000600.1 GCA_903930085.1 uncultured Flavobacteriia bacterium | reverse complement strand
TAAGTCGATAATCCACTATTTCTTTTTCCATTCCCCTATATTGTTGAATATCACTTTGCTTCAAAATGTAATCATTGAAAATAGGAGAAAAGTAAATACAAGAGAGAATTAAAAAAGTACTTATTGCAACAAAATGTGGAATAATTTTTTTAAGATTAAATTTCATGTTATTCTAAATTAAAATTTAATTTAAACTTTATTGTAAAGTCTAAAAATATGCGTGAATTTAATAAATGTTATGAAGAAGTGAAACTAAATTACCAATTTAGGTGGCTTTATATTCGAAATATTTAAATCTACAAGCAGTTGCGACTAGTGAAATTGAAAATGAACAGGAAGTAGCTATAATTTCACGGCTTTTTTCAAGCGCAAATAGGCATCGTATTCCATGGAGTAGCTAGCGCTTTCAGACAGTGAATTGGCTCCATTTGTTGTGCAGGAATACGTAAACGTATAACCAGTTATAGTTTGTTCATTTAGGGAGTTTACCTCACTATTTTCTAGTATTGGAGAAAATAGTTCGTTTTTTATCGCGTAACTTTTTCCGTGAAACAAATCGGTGGTTTGTGCTTTCAAGAGTGCAGAAGTAGATGTGGATTTAATTCTAGCCGCTAATTGCATTAGTGTCAATGTGTGCAAAATAAAAGGATCCTTTTCCGCTTTGGAAAGCGAAGGAAGTACATTCTTATAGTAGGAATAAAACTTAATTTCTTCTTGTGTTGGTGCATAATCGGGGAGAATAAAAGCTTCTTCGAAAAGGTAGCTTAAGTATGCTTTTTTATATTTTGCAGGAAGAAAAACGCTTTCTTGAAGGACGATATCGTCTATTTCAAGATCTTTTTCCATTTGAAACAGAGCAGAATAAAATTCGAGTGTGTCGCCTTTTCCAAGCGTGAAAATGTGATTTTCTATATAAAGTACTTGGTTGGTATCATTCAAAGCAATAATGCGGTAATTTTCTATTCTCTGCTCCAATTCCTTATCGAATCGACCTTGGTTTTCCAAATTGTATTTAAGAAGGTAAAGCGAATCCAACAATTTATAGCTTATGGGTTTTATAACCTGAGATTCTCCAAATGCGATGGATGTATAAGGTAAATTTTCAGAAGCCAACTGACTTGTTACATATTTCTCAACTGCATCGTGTCGTCGTTGCTCAAACGATTGTGGAGATTCCACTGGAACATATTTCAATCCACAAGAAGTAACGAACACCAAAGCCAGCAGCGGAAAGTAACGCGGATGAGAAAGGATCAGAAAACGGAAGGTATTCGGCATATTTCAAATATAACGAATTAAACAGAAATTTGAAAACTATTTGACATAAAAAAAGCCTACTTAAAAGTAGGCTTGTAAGTTGGAACATTTTAATTATCGGTTCAACATAACTGGCATAACCAGCATCAATATATCTTCGTGCTTATTTTCTTTCACTGCCGGCATAAGTAATCCTGCTTTGGATGGTTCGCTCATTTCCAGTCTAATTTCTGTTGATTCAATATTGTTAAGCATTTCCATAAGAAAACGGGAATTAAATCCAATTTCCATGTCATCGCCATCGTAGTTGCACGTAAGTCGCTCATTGGATTCATTTGAAAAATCGATATCTTCAGCAGAAAGCGCTAATTCTGAACCAGCTAATTTTAATTTTATCTGGTGCGTTGTCTTATTTGCAAAAATAGAAACGCGGCGAATTGAACTTAAAAATTGCGTTCTATCAATGGTAAGAACATTCGGGTTCTCTTTTGGAATTACTGCTTCGTAGTTTGGATATTTCCCATCGATTAAACGGCAAATCAAAACGATATCGTTGAATGTGAAAACAGCATTTGATTCGTTGTATTCCAATTGAACTTCTTCTGAACCGCTTAAATTAGATTTCAACAAATTCAAAGGTTTCTTTGGAAGAATAAAAGAGGAGCTTCCTGATGCCTGCGAATCCGTGCGTTTGTAACGAACTAATTTGTGGGCGTCTGTTGCAACAAAAATAATTTCTTCCGGACTAAATTGACAAAAAACGCCACTCATTACTGGGCGCAAATCATCATTTCCAGTTGCGAAAAGTGTTTTGTTGATTGCTTTTGAAATGATTTCACCTGAAATTTTGAGTGTATTGCTATTTTCAATTTTCGGAGTGCGTGGATAATCCTCGCCATCGAAACCTACCATTTTGGCTTTTCCATTGTCGTAGGCAATCTCGATTGAAAAATTAGTTTTGTCTACTAAAAACGTACACGGTTGATCTGGTAAATTTTTCAGTACATCCAAAAGTATTTTTGCTGGAATAGCTATTTTACCTGTTTCGTTTGCTTCGATTTCTAGCGTCGTCCGCATGGTAGTTTCCAAGTCAGAAGCGGAAACGGTTAATTGGCCATCCACTATTTCAAACAGAAAGTTATCCAAGATGGGCAAAGAGTTACTCGTGCTTAAAACGCCAGAAATACTTTGTAAATGTTTAAGTAAGGTTGTGCTTGATATAATAAAATTCATCGCAAGTAATTTATTCCAAATCTAACGAACTATTGATAAATACAGTTCGCTTCGCCCAAATTTTTTAAAGTTTTTATTAACAATTCTATAGGAACTGTAAAAAATAAATTTCATTACTTGCAACCGTTCAGTATGTTCAATTGCTTTAAAGGATATTAGGCACTTTGGATCTAATTTTTCGCTTTTTCACCTAACAGAAGCGGGAAATAGATATGGCCTAAAATGATTGGATTAAACACGAAATACTGGCATTTTACCATTTCGCCATTTGGCAGTTCGCACCAGAATTTATTCATGTCTACACTTACAACATCGCCAAATTCATTCACTTGGAAATCATCTGTTTTGATGCGAAACATACGTAATTTAGTTTGTTTTTTATCTGTTTCCGTCACCGTGAGAACGATAAACGGTTTTGTGCGCTTCATACTATCGATTTGCTTATTCGATAATTCAAAATTTGCAAGATCGAAGTGAATTTTCTTATAGTTGTGCAAGTATCTAAAAATCATCGCAGTATCTACTTTTTGCAACTTTCGTCCCTGCTGATAAACATCTAATTCCGAACCCTTTTTTGTTACTGTGAAACTATGTTTTGGTGCTTCGTAATTTTTAACATCCACGCGCGAAATACGATCTAATGGAACTGCAAAAATATTGGTGCACATCCATTTGCGCTTGTCCGCAAAAAAGCGTGGTTCAATAATTCCCTGAGTTCCTTTAATTTTCATCATAACAGGAATATCGCTTTTCCCAGAAGCATCGGAATCTAGTAACATTATTTGTCCGTAATGATCGGCAGATGGCGGACCAATATACCATGTTTTTACCCAATCCCCATTTTGAAAAATCTCCACTTTTGTGTGCTGCGTGGTCATGATTTTTGTGAATTGTTTTTGCGCATTATCTGGCAAATAACCTTTGAATTCGATATTTTTGAAAGCTTCCAGCATAAAGTTGGCATTTTCTTGCATGATGCACGCTCCACCAATATCTGTCCAACGATTTCCTTCTCGTACAATTTCTATTTTATTGGAAAAGGCATCTGTAACTATAATTTTATCTACCGTGCTTGTATCGGCTATTGAAAACTCAATTAGTTCCGTATCTGATTTGCCCTTATTTTCCATAAGAGTCATTGTATACCAACCTAGAAAGCCGAGTGTTCCAATGGCAATAATTAAAATTATCAGTTTCTTCATTGTGTTATTTTTGGACGTATTTTCGTTTGCGGATATAGCTCATCACAAGTGCAAAAAGCAAAACTAAAACTACCGGAAGGAGTAGGTTTATAATTTTATAAAATGTAGCATCTGATTTGATTTTTTCTTTGTCAATTGCATGAATATCGATTTGTCTGCTTCGAATGTCAATCACAGAATGATCTCCCAACATGTAATCGGCTAGATTCTGGAAAAATTCCTGGTTACCAAAATAAAGTGGAACGCCAACTTGTGCCAATTCCGTATCCATTCTCAAATCATTGAATTCAGTTGGTCGGTACATGAAGTCAATACCATTTTTTGCTGGCATAGAATCGTATGAATTAGCAATAAATCTTCCGTTTCCAATCAAGAGAACTTTTCCTTCTTTTGTACTTTGTCCTTTGTCTTTGGAAAGTGGATTATTTGCGAATTCTTCCACGATTCTATTTTTGAAATAAGATTCAAATTTCCCTTCCGCTAAACCTGCAAGACATCTTTTGTTAATTTCAGCGGTTGGATTACCAATTAATTCTGGGTTTTTACCATAATTCAAAGGCATTCCCAAATTTACCATTGGAGCTAAACCAGTAACATTGGAATTGGTGGAAGAAGTTAATATTGGCGTTAAGGTATTCTTGCTATTTCCAACGAATTGAATTTCGCTGGCATATTTCAAAGAAACAGGTTCAAGATTTCTAGAAATCGGATGACGCGTTGGCGATGCCAAAACATGAAAAAACCAAGGAATCATAGATTGTTTTGCAAAAGGAACCGGTTTCGGCGCGCAACGTGCATCTACAACATAATTATCATTCAATTTTAATCCATAATCAAATAACATGCGCTCTAATCCTGTTTCATTGCGCGTTGTATGCGTCATTCCATTTTTATTCAAGGAATCTTCGTCCAAATTTAACGCGTCAAGAAAACACATTAATCGTCCGCCACGCATAACAAATTGGTCGATAATATACAGTTCACGATCACTAAATTTCTGCGTAGGTCGGGCAATTATCAATCCGTCAATATTTTCCAAAGCGGCAAGAGAATCATTAATTGAAACATCTGCAATAGCATAATATGGAGCGATAAGTGAACGTGCGCGCTGTGTTTGTGCAAAAGTAAGTTCTCCGTGACCTTGCAAAAAGCCAACCCGCGGTTTTGATTTTTGAGTAGCACGGCGCAAAGAACTGATGAGCATGTATTCCATATTATTAATGGAATTTTCAATCATTTCTGTAATACCATTCAAATCGTAGGGTTTTCCGGGTGAAGTTCCAGGTAAAAATTGTATCGTATTTACAGTAGAGCCGCCATAATCAATTACAGCGCCTGGCCACAAAAGCATTTGACTTTGT
>CAIYXD010000599.1 GCA_903930085.1 uncultured Flavobacteriia bacterium | reverse complement strand
GCTACCACCATGAGTGCAATTTTCCACTTTTGTTTATTTGAATATAAATTCATCCTTTCGTTTGGTGCTAAAATAACGAGAATTTAGTACAAACATTGCTTTTCCTCGAAATGCTTGCTCTGATTTTAAAAATCCGAATTATCCTAAATTTCTTTTTTTGATAGAAAATTACATCCCCATTTAAAAATTCAGGATGCCGCTTGCATCTTATCGGAAAGAATTCTTAATTCTGTTTATCTTTGCTGTTCACCATTTTTGATTCTGTATGAAATCCATTTTGAGTAAACCGTTGCCGTTGTTTTTTATTCTAGCGCTGCTTATTTCCTTGCCGCTCTTTCTATTGCCAATAAATCTCTTTGCAGGAGAAATTATTATTGTCCGAAATATGGTTGAAATTAAAGAACAAGCGCCTTTGAGTCTTTCTTATTTTATTGGTTTGGGTTATGATCCAGCGGACATGACAGAAATAAAAGATTTTTATTTGCTTCGGCAAGGGTATATTCTTGCAGTCGTTTTAATTCTTGGAATTCCGTTTTTGGCAGCTTACCGGGTTTTCTTAGGCAATAAAAAAAGCAGGTAATAGCCATCCCATTACCTACTATAAGTGGTGTTTATTTTACACCAATAACTTCCGCATATTTACTTTTTGGTCGATAATACTAAATAAATCAGCAACATTTACCCTTATTTGTTCCATTGTATCGCGGTCGCGAATAGTCACTGTATTGTCTTCCAATGTTTGATGGTCAACGGTTACAGAAAATGGCGTTCCAATTGCATCTTGGCGACGGTAACGTTTTCCGATAGAATCCTTTTCGTCGTATTGGCACAAGAAATCGAACTTTAACTGATCAATAATTTCGCGTGCTTTTTCTGGTAATCCATCTTTTTTGGTCAACGGCATGATCGCCACTTTGTAAGGCGCTAAAGCTGGCGGCAAGGATAAAACCGTTCTTTCGGAGCCGTCTTCCAATACTTCATTTTTGTGTGAAGCACTAAGAACCGCTAAAAACATACGGTCTAGTCCAACAGAAGTTTCGACCACAAATGGCACATAATTCTGATTCAATTCAGGATCAAAGTATTGCAGTTTTTTTCCGGAGAATTGCTCGTGTTGCTTCAAATCAAAATCAGTTCGGGAATGAATCCCTTCCAATTCCTTGAAACCCATTGGAAAATTAAATTCTATATCTGCAGCAGCATTGGCGTAATGTGCTAATTTAATATGGTCGTGAAAACGGTAATTTTGATCGCCCAAGCCAAGTGCTTTGTGCCATTTCCCACGTGCTTCTTTCCAGTATTCGTACCATTTCATTTCTTCACCTGGACGCACAAAAAATTGCATTTCCATTTGCTCAAATTCACGCATTCTAAAAATAAACTGACGCGCTACAATTTCATTGCGAAATGCTTTTCCAATTTGTGCAATACCAAAAGGAATTTTCATTCTACCAGATTTTTGAACGTTCAGAAAATTAACAAAAATACCCTGTGCCGTTTCCGGACGCAAATATATTGTAGAAGCATCTCCAGCAACAGAACCTAATTCCGTGGAAAACATTAAATTAAATTGGCGCACTTCCGTCCAGTTTTTTGTGCCGGAAATTGGACAAACTATTTCTAGGTCAACGATTAAATTGTAAACACCCTCCAAATCATTTTTACCCAATGTTTCGCGCATTCTATCTTCAATCTCTTTGATTTTTTCCTTGTTGCGTAAAACGTTTGGATGCGTAGCGCGGAATTGGGTTTCATCAAAATCATCTCCGAATTTCTTGATTCCTTTTTCCACTTCTTTTTCAATCTTCATGCGGATTTTTTCGATAAACTCTTCTATCAAAACATCTGCTCGGTAGCGCTTTTTGGAATCTTTATTGTCAATTAATGGGTCATTGAATGCATCTACGTGTCCCGAAGCTTTCCAAGTTGTAGGGTGCATAAAAATTGCGGAATCAATCCCTACAATATTTTCATGCATTTGCACCATCGATTTCCACCAATAGGATTTAATATTGTTTTTCAACTCAGAACCCAGCTGGCCATAATCATAGGTTGCAGCTAATCCATCGTAAATTTCTGAAGATGGAAATACAAAACCATATTCTTTAGCGTGCGATATAACTTCTTTTAATTTATCTTCTTTATGTTCCATAGTTGCTGCTTTTGTCTCTTAATGGTATGAGAATCGGATGCAAAAATGCATTTTACCTTTCTCTAGTCCCATGAAAAAACATGGTGATTATTTTGTTGTTTCTATAATTTGTTCAATATAATTCAAAATCTTTTCTTTTCCGAATGCAGATTCACTCGACGAGGTAAATACTGGTGGCAAGGCATCCCAATATTTCAGCATTTCCTTTTTATACTTTGCAAGATTTTTTTGCAACGCTGTAGAGGAAATTTTATCAATTTTTGTAAAAACCATTGAAAAGGGAATCTGCTTTTCACCGCACCAATTCATGAATTCCAAATCTATTTTTTGCGGTTCCAAGCGCGAATCCAACAAAACGAACACGTTTAGCAATGGCTCTCGTTTCGTTAAGTATTCCGCGATAAAAATCTCCCATTTCTCGCGAGAAGTTTTTGAAACCTTTGCGTAACCATATCCAGGAAGATCGACTAAATACCATTCTTTATTGATAATAAAATGGTTTATTAATTGTGTTTTTCCCGGGCGACCGGATGTTTTAGCAAGATTTTTATTTCCTACAAGCATGTTGATCAAGGAGGATTTTCCAACATTGGATCGGCCGATAAAAGCAAATTCAGGTTTAGCATCAGACGGACATTCTTTCACATCTGTATTTGAAATAACAAAAACTGCTTCTTTGATTTTCATGGCATTTATTTTCTGCAAATATAAGGTCTGCAGCGTGGATATCCAATTCATTTGCCGCGTTTTGAAAATTAACATTTTTTTACTCCAAAAGGCTTGTTTTTGCCTTACATTTACACAATCAAAAACAAAAAAATGAAAACCTTCACACTCTTTTTTTCCTCCTTTCTATTATTGAGCGCTTGTTCTTCCGAGCCGAATGTTGTGTTGCTTCGTACGGAAAAAAAACATACAGCTGTTAAACCAGCTGTTCAAGCAAATAGACTTCTAACCTTGGAGGTTGAAGGAATGACGTGTGAAATGGGCTGTGGTGGGAGTATTCGAAAAGAACTGAAAGCTACTGGTGGCGTTGAACGGGTAGAATTTAACTTTGTTGAAGGCGAAAAAATTCAAACCGCTAAAATATCTTTTGACAAGGATAAAATTTCTGCAGATGAAATGGTAACGATTCTAACCAGCATGAACGACAAGCAGTTTAAGGTTGGGGCTATTCGTTCGGAGGCAATTGATGTTTCGGTTTCAACGGAGTCTGTAAAAGCAAATGCGGACGCCCCAGAAAAAATAAAAATTTCAACATCCACGTATACCCTACCTAATTTAATGGATATATTATCCAGTTTTGTCAATTAAGGCAGGTTGTTTTTCCTAATTGAAAATTTGTTTCAGTAGGATTTCTTATTTTTGTGGAAATTAATTCCCCCCGAATGAAACTTCATTACCGAGAAATTGGAGAAGGCCAACCAATGCTAATTCTACATGGCTTATTTGGATTTTCCGACAATTGGCAAACGCACGCTAAAAAACTTTCGGAATACTACCGTGTAATTTTAGTTGATTTGCGTAATCATGGGCATTCAGATTGGAGCGATGATTTCTCCTATCCAATAATGGTGGAAGATCTTCAAGAACTTTTCGAAATGCTTTCTTTAAAAAAAGTTATCCTAATCGGCCATTCGATGGGCGGAAAAGTTGCCATGTTATTTGCTCAAAATTATGCACAACAACTGGACAAATTGGTTGTTGTTGATATTGGCGTAAAGGAATATCCAAGCCACCATCAACACATTCTTGCTGGAATGCATGCAATCGACCTACCAACTATTCAATTGAGAAGTGAAGCGGAAGCCATTTTAAAACAGCATATTGATTCCGAAGGAGTACGTCAGTTTCTGTTAAAGAATTTGTATTGGAAGGAGAAAGGGAAATTAGCTTGGCGAATGAATTTAGAAGTGCTGGAACGTGAAATGGGAGCTATTTTAGCAGCACTGCCGGAGAAAGAAGTTCTGCTGCCGACACTTTTTATTCGCGGGGAACTTTCCAATTATATCTTAGACAGCGATATCGAACATTTAGAAGAACTTTTTCCCGATTCAACAGTGCAAACAATCCAAGGCGCAGGTCACTGGGTGCATGCCGAATCACCCGAGGAGTTTATAGATGTTTTGCTGGGTTTTTGTCTGCGCTAGAACACCAAACATTTCCATAAAAAAAGCAGAACCTTTTGGATTCTGCTTCTTATTTTATTTTTTAGGAAACTTAACGTTTCATCTTTTTAGCTGTTTAATGCTTCCGCACCACCAACAATTTCTAGAATTTCATTAGTTATGGCAGCTTGACGTGCTTTATTGTACGTTAATTTCAATGCTTTTCTCAATTCATCTGCATTATCCGTCGCCTTGTGCATTGCTGTCATTCGAGCGCCATGTTCTGCCGCATTTGAATCCAATAAACCCTTGAACAATTGTATTTTCAAAGATCTTGGAATCAAATCTTCCACAATTTCTGCTTTGGATGGCTCAAAAATATAATCGCTATTTGCAGTTAAATCATCTGTTACAGCTGAAATTAAAGGCAAAAATTGTTCAGCGCGCACATCTTGCGTTGCTGCATTTACAAAACGGTTGTAGACAATGATGATTTTGTCGAATTCCTTACTTGTGTAAAGGTTCATTAATTCCTTTCCAATCGTAGCGGTATTTTCAAAATTCAATTGATTAAAAATATCCTCAACAGGTACCAAAGCATCGTTGATATAATATTTCTCCGAACGTTTATAAGCGTCCTTTATCTTCTTACCTAAGCATAGAACACGTGTATTAGCGAAAGCATATTCCTCATTCACCAATAAATTAACGCGTTTTATAATATTGTTATTAAAACCACCGCATAATCCACGGTTAGAAGTAATACCAACAATCAAAACATTTTGAATCGGTCTTTCCGATGCGAAAGCATTTTCAGAAAGGTCCAAAGAGCCACTCAAATTAGCTAAAATTTCCTGTAACTTTTCCGAATACGGACGCATCTGTGTGATAGCGTCTTGCGCTCTTTTCAACTTTGCAGCCGACACCATTTTCATAGCGGAGGTAATCTGCATTGTAGAACTTACGGAAGTAATCCTATTTCGTATTTCTTTTAAACTTGCCATACTTTGATTCAGTATTCAGGATTTAGCATTCGGCGTTCACATGAAAACCGAATGCTAGATTCCAAATTAATTTAGTACTTATCCGCTAATTCCTTAGCAACTTTTGACAATGTATCTGTAATTTCGTCTGTGTATTTACCAGCTTTTAAAGCTACTAATACATCCGAATGTTTCGCCTCCAAATAATTCAAAAATTCTTTTTCAAATTCTTTTACTTTGGAAATTGGAACGCGTTGTATCAAACCTTTTGTTCCAACATAGATGATTGCAATTTGCTTTTCTACCGGGTATGGATCTCCTTCTCTTTGCTTCAAGATTTCCACGTTACGTGCCCCTTTATCCAAAACAGATTTCGTTGCAGCATCTAAATCCGAACCGAATTTAGCAAACGCTTCCAATTCTCTGTATTGTGCCTGATCTAATTTTAATGTTCCGGCAACTTTCTTCATCGATTTGATTTGTGCGTTACCACCAACTCGAGATACAGAAATACCAACATTAATCGCTGGACGAATACCTGCGTTAAACAAATCACTTTCCAAAAATATTTGTCCGTCTGTAATAGAAATAACATTCGTTGGAATATATGCAGAAACGTCACCTGCTTGCGTTTCAATAATTGGCAATGCTGTTAATGAACCACCACCTTTAACGATTCCTTTCAAGGATTCAGGT
>CAIYXD010000598.1 GCA_903930085.1 uncultured Flavobacteriia bacterium | reverse complement strand
GGATTTTAAAATCGAACCAAAAAGCTTACAATCCATCCTCAAAAATGCAGATCGCCTAGAGATTATTTCGATGGAGCGTATTGTCGATGAATGCAACAAGATAATTTTAAGTAACGAACCATCTCGCGGATTCAAATTATTGTATTCTACCAAACTATTACAGCAATTTTTTCCTGAAATGGTTGCTTTGCATGGCGTTGAAATTATACATGGAAAATCCCACAAGGATAATTTTTACCATACCTTGGAGGTGCTCGATAATGTTGCGGGGAAAAGCGATAATCTTTGGCTCAGGTGGGCAGCAATTTTACACGATATTGCAAAGCCGCCAACCAAAAAGTTCGACCCGGAAATTGGTTGGACTTTTCACGGACACGAGGATTTAGGTGCACGAATGACACCGCGAATTTTTAAACGCTTGAAATTGCCTTTGGATCAGAAAATGAAATACGTGCAAAAATTGGTGCGCTTGCATTTGCGTCCGATTGCATTGGTGAAAGGTTTTGTGACAGATTCTGCTATTCGCAGACTTTTGAGCGAGGCTGGTGACGACATCGAAGATTTGATGGTTTTGTGCAATGCGGATATCACTTCAAAAAATGAATTCAAGGTTAAAAAATACCGTCAGAATTTCGACATGGTTTTGGCTAAATTAAAAGCCGTTGAGGAAAAAGACCGCATCCGCAACTTCCAGCCACCCGTTTCGGGAGAATTGATCATGCAGGTGTATAATATTGCACCGTGTGCAGAAGTTGGAATTCTAAAATCGCGCATCAAAGAAGCAATTTTGGAAGGAGAAATACCAAATGAATCCGAAGCAGCTATTGAATATATGTTGCGAATTGGCGGAGAATTAGGATTAACGCTCGCGAATGACCCGAGATAAAACAATTAGTTATACTTTTATACCATAGTCAATAGTAATAGCAACATGGCAGGATTAAAATTTAGAGTACTTCTAGATTCAGAAAGTAATAGTGAAATCTTTCGAGATATTCTTATCAGCGATACAGCTAATTTTGAATCTTTATTCAAAGCAATTGTTTCATCTTTTCGTTTTGAAGGCGATCAAATGGCCAGTTTTTATGTGTCGAACGACAATTGGGACAAAGGAGAAGAAATCAGTTTGATGGATATGTCCTACGACGATGATTTAGTGGAATCTCCAACAGCAATAATGAAAGATGCTACCATCAAAGATTTTTTGAAGGAACCGGATCAGAAGTTTATTCTGGTTTATGATTTCTTGCGGATGTGGATTTTTTTGGTGGAACTTATCGGCTACGACAAAAACAGTCCGGAAACTCCAGAAGTATTACTTGCAGTGGGCATGGCGCCTCCCGAAGATTCTAGAGAAGCTGCAGATAACGAAGATCTTTTTGCGGGAGAATTAGACGATGAAGAAGAAGATGAACTAGGTTTCAACGACTATGAAGATGGCATGTCAGATGACGATTATTCAAATTTAGACGAATACGAATACTAATGGAAGAAAAATTTGGCGACCCAATTGGCGCAGCGATAGCAGAATATGCAGCAACAAAAAAACCGAATGATATTATTGTAGGATCTGATATATGTGAAGACGATATTATTCCGATTGAAGTGCTTTTTAGAAAATTCGACAATATGCCGGAATTGGAGCAAATTGCTTTGGAACGTGTAAAAGGAAAAGTGTTGGATGTTGGCGCAGGAACTGGCGTGCATTCCTTTGAATTACAAGACCGCGGTTTGCAGGTTTCCCCAATCGAGACATCGCAAGGTGCAGTTGCCTACATGAAAAGTGCAGGATTGGAAAGTGCGCGAAAAATCGATTTTTTTGAATTGAAAAATGAGAAATACGATACCATTCTGATGATGATGAATGGCATTGGAATTGCTGGAACATTGGCTAATTTGGAGAAAACACTGGAGCACGCAAAAACGCTTTTAGCTGCTGGTGGAAAAATACTGTGTGATTCCTCTGATATAAAATACTTATACGAAGATGAAGATGGTGCACTTTGGGTAGACCTAAATTCGGAATACTATGGGAATTTTCGTTTTCAAATGAAATACAAACGCGAAAAAGGACCTTGGTTTGACTGGTTATACGTTGATTTTGACAACTTATTTTCAGCAGCAAAAAATGTTGGACTGAAAGCAAAAAAAGTATATGAAAACAACGATCATTTTTTAGCGGAAATCACCATTGATTAGTAACACTATTTCTCAGCGGATTGCGGTTTTTCTTCTTGTAATTTCTTTTCAAAGTGCTGCGCAGGAGAAAAAAACAAGCGAATTTCCAATGTCTGAAAGTTCCCTTTTATGGGAAATTAAAGGGCCTGAAGTGAAACATGGAAGTTACCTTTTCGGAACGATGCATCTTATTGAAAAAGAGTATTTTTTGTTTCCGAAAAGTTTGGAAAAACGCGTTCAAAAAGCAGAAGTTTTGGTAATGGAACTTCCAGGAATGCCGAGCCAGTTCGACGCATTGAAACTTCTAAAATTGAAAGAAGGATCTTTCTTTGATTTTTTCACAACGGAGCAGTCAGATTCCATTTTTGTTTGGGCTAAAGAAGCGTTAAAACTTTCCGAAGAAGCCTTTCGAAAGACAATATCGCCAATGAAACCATTTGTAGCAATTCAACTCGCTACGCAAATGCAATTTATCGGAAAAACAGCATCCTACGAATTAAAATTTGAAGAAATTGCAATGGAAAGCAAGGTGGAAATTAAAGGATTGGAAACGCTGGAAGAACAACTTTCCTTCTTCGATAATTTAACCAAGGAGCAGCAAGCAGAAATGGTTATGGAAGGAATTCGAGAAATGCAGAAATCGATTGAATTCAGCAAGAAAGTGCAGCAAGTTTACGCGCGACAAAACGTAGATTCCTTGTACAATATGCTCCATGAAAATGGCGGCATTATCACTTCGGAAGAAAAGCTTTTCATAGATGACCGGAACAAAAAATGGATCCCTCAAATTCGAGAATCACTCGCTTCGAAGAGAACATTTATTGCAGTTGGCGCAGGACATTTAGGCGGACCGAATGGCTTGATTCGTTTACTTGAAAAAGAAGGATACACGCTTTCACCAGTTGAATTAAAGTAAAAGATAATCATATTAACCATGACTAAAATAGTAATGTTTCTGCTTTTAACAGCAGTTCTAGTTGGTTGTAAAACCTATAACGAAGAAGAAAAGCAATCCTTCGACGGAGAAATAAAAACGTATTTAGAAAAGAAGGGAATTACGTGCAAACGTTCTGATTCCGGCTTGTATTATAAAATTACAGAACCAGGAGAAGGCAGAAATATTCATTTTGAAGACATCGTTTCTTTTTCCTACACCGGAAGCTTCATCAATGGTCAGAAATTCGACCAGCAGAAAAAACCAGTAGAATTTGCAGTGAAAGATTTAATTGGTGCTTGGAAAGAAATAATGCTGGAATTGAAGAGTGGTGCAAAGGTGTTTTTGGTTGCG
>CAIYXD010000597.1 GCA_903930085.1 uncultured Flavobacteriia bacterium | reverse complement strand
CATTCATTAAACTGATTTCAATCACTTCAATGGCTTTATTGGCGGTTAATCTGGCTTCCTCTACATCAATTTCAATAAATTCATCAAATCCTTTTACAAACGAATACGTTAATCGTTCTTGAACTGAACCATTTCTCCATTCAGCTATTGCTTTTTCATTTACCTTGAAATCGCCTTTAAAACTTTCGGCTAAATCTAATAAACGTTCCGTAGCATCTTCTCTTCTGTTTAACAAAACATCTTCTACGTGTTCTAATAAAACCTTGTCAATTTCGTCGTAAATCTCTAACATTTCTGGATTTACGATTCCCATGGTCATCCCATTTTGAATCGCGTGATATAAGAACACGGAATGCATCGCTTCACGGACTTTATCGTTTCCACGAAAAGAGAAGGAAACATTACTTACGCCGCCAGAAATATTTGCAAAAGGTAAATTTTCACGAATCCACTTTGTTGCTTGGAAAAAATCTAAAGCGTTTAATTTATGTTCGTCCATTCCAGTTGCAACTGGAAAAATATTCGGATCAAAAATGATATCTTCGGCAGGAAAACCAACTTGTTTAACTAATATATCGTAACTTCTTTTACAAATTTCAATTCTTCTTTGGTAATTATCTGCTTGTCCAACTTCATCAAAAGCCATTACAATTACTGCCGCACCATATCGCTTAATTAACTTGGCGTGATGAATAAAAACCGCTTCGCCTTCTTTAAGTGAAATAGAATTTACGACCGCTTTTCCTTGTACGACTTTTAAACCTGCTTCGATAATTTCCCATTTCGAACTATCTATCATTACAGGAACACGAGCAATATCAGGTTCGGCAGCAATTAAATTTAGGAATTTTGTCATAGCATAAACGCCATCTAACATTCCTTCATCCATATTAACATCGATTATTTGAGCGCCACCTTCCACTTGTTCTCGAGCAATCGAAAGTGCTTCATCATACTTTTCTTCTTTAATTAATCGAAGAAATTTACGAGAACCTGTTACATTGGTTCGTTCTCCAACATTCACGAAATTGGTTTCTGGGGTAATAATTAGTGGTTCTAGCCCGGATAATTTTAAATATTTTTTACAATCTACTTCTGTCATTATGCTATTACTTCTATTGTTCTAGGCTTGAATTCTTTTGCAACTTCTGCTATTAATTTAATGTGTTCTGGAGTAGTGCCGCAGCAACCTCCAATTATATTTATCAAATTGTCTTGTAAATATTCCCGAATTAAAGCCTGCATTTCCATTGGTGTTTGGTCGTATTCTCCAAAGGCATTTGGCAAACCAGCATTTGGATGTGCCGAAATATTTACTTGTGTATGTTGTGCCAAGCGCTTTAAATAAGGTTTTAACTGATCGGCTCCCAAAGCACAATTAAATCCTACACTTAACAAAGGAATATGCTGAATAGAAATTAAAAAAGCTTCGACTGTTTGTCCGGATAAAGTTCTTCCAGAAGCATCTGTAATCGTTCCTGAAACCATAATTGGAATATCAATATTTCGTTCTTCTTTAACTTCTTCAATAGCGAAAAGTGCGGCTTTTGCGTTTAATGTATCAAAAATAGTTTCAACCAAAAGCACATCCGAACCACCATCAATTAAAGCTTCAACTTGTTGTTTGTATGCGATGCGTAAATCGTCAAAAGTTACGGCACGATAACCAGGATCATTAACATCTGGCGACATAGAAGCCGTTCTGTTAGTTGGTCCTATAGAACCCGCCACAAAACGAGGCTTATCTGTAAATTCATCTGCAACTTCTCTTGCAATTTTAGCGGATTCGTAATTTAATTCGTACACCAAATCTTCCATATGATAATCGGCCATACCAATAGTAGTGCCAGAAAATGTATTGGTTTCTACAATATCAGCACCCGCTTGAAAATACAAACGGTGAACTTTTTTTACCGCTTCAGGTTGTGTAATAGAAAGTAAATCGTTATTTCCTTTCAATGGATGAGGGAACTCTTTGAATCGTTTGCCACGATAATCTTCTTCAGAGAAATTGTTGCGTTGCAACATGGTTCCCATCGCCCCGTCTAGGACTAAGATTCTTTCTTTTATAGCTTGTTGAATTTTTGACATATTATTCTCTCGCAAAGGCGCTAAAACGCCAATTATTTTCTTGATTAACTTAATTTGTTACCGTAGAAAGTTGGAGAGCAATTCAAACGTTATCTGCTTCCGAAACAATCGGAATAGAATGTAGCACCTTTCCAAGTTGGAGGTTGCTAAGCTTTCATCGGGTCTATTCCCTCCAGCTTTCGTGATAACTAACATTATGTTTATGAACGATGCAAATGTAGTAACAAAATTTACAATATGAAATATTTTCTTACAAATAACATATATTGCATATAATTTAGATTTTTAATCTAAGTTTTTATGTTTTAATAATTTTAAAATCT
>CAIYXD010000596.1 GCA_903930085.1 uncultured Flavobacteriia bacterium | reverse complement strand
CCACAAATTCCGACATTATTTTAAAGATTGCCCAACTATCGTTGATTTTAATATCGTTCCAATCTTTTTTAATTTTATTCATTTCGACTGATTTTAAGACCTTACACTGTAAATAATAGTAAGATGGTATTAATTCTTACGTATTCTAGGACATTTAAAAGTACTATTATTAGTTTGGGATTTTCACGAATTGAATTTATTTTTTCAACACGCGTTTTCTTATAATTCGCTGAAATAAACTACTTTCGAATTCTAATGAAAAAAGCCGTTTTTGTAGCCCTCATTTTTTCGGTGCATGTTTCTGCGCAGCGCAATTTATTCAGTCCTGCTGATTCGTTGCACTCCAAACGAGTTTCTGCTATTTCCATTGGATTGGGAAGTGCCTGGTCGGGAAGTATGATTGGCCTTCACGAAGTTTGGTACAAAAATCAGGAAAAATCAAAATTTCACACTTTTAATGACGGAAGTAACTGGCTTCAAATGGACAAATTAGGACATGTTTACACAAACTATTCCATCAGTCGTTTCAGTGGCGATTTATATAAATGGTCTGGAATGAAAAATCGAAAAGCTGCTATTTTAGGAGCAGGAATTGGATTTGGTTACCAAACAACGCTTGAAATTTTCGATGCTTATAATGTAGATTGGGGATTTTCCTGGTACGATGTTGCTTCAAATGCCTTAGGTGCTGGATTGTATTTAGGACAGGAACTCGCTTGGGAAGAACAGCGCACATTACTTAAATTTTCCTACCATCCAACAGAATATGCGGCAATACGTCCTGCTGTTTTGGGTGCTAATTTTCAAGAGCGACTATTGAAAGATTATAATGGGCAAACCTATTGGTTGAGTTTTAATCCTTTTTTATTTTCCCCTGATTCAAGATTCCCAAAATGGCTTTGTTTATCATTTGGCTACAGCGCGGACGCAAAACTGATTGGAAATAAAGAAATATACACCCATTCAATTGGTAATGAACAAGTAACCTATGTTTCTAGTCGCCAATTTTTAGCGTCTTTAGATATTGATTTTAGTAGAATCCCTGCAAAGAAACCTTGGCTTAAAGCTGTTTTTAAGCAGTTGAATTATGTGAAGATTCCATTTCCGGCTCTCCTTTTTCAGAATGGAAAATTTCAGGGGAAAGCACTTTATTTTTGATACATTCTAAAGCTCCTTTATTTCTTAATCAAATCAACTTTAAATTCAAAAGCCACGACATTTCCTTCTTTTGAGTCGGGTTTCATGCCAAACAAAGTTCGATCAATTGCAGACTTCCCAATTAGAACTGGAACCATTTTGCCGTTTGATTCCACCATTCCAATATACTTCAATTGAATTGGCAAATCTTTTGAGACGCCCAGCATGGTGAATTTACCCTTCAATTCGTAGCCATCATCCGTTTTAGACAGACTAGAGGATTTGTAGGTCATTTCTGGAAATTTTACTGCTCCAAAATATTCAGGTGCAAGGAGTGATTCGTCCCTGTATTTGTTGAAAGTGGTAAGCTGCGACAAGGGCAAGCGAATAGCAAAAGAAGAATTTTGAATGCTCTGCGCGATAGTTATTTCTCCCGTGAAGGATTTGAAAGCTCCTTTCGTAATTCCACCTTTTGGTCCTAGTTGAAAATTTACTTTTGCTGTTGCTGGATCAATTTGATAGAATCCGATAATACTATCTAAGGAAACTCCTTTCAAGTCAAAAGGACTAACTTCTGCAATTTTATTTTCTGTACCTATTTCTTTCGGAGGAGAAACACTTAAATTTAAAGCTGCCTTT
Organism: uncultured Flavobacteriia bacterium; assembly: GCA_903930085.1. Classification (GTDB taxonomy): domain Bacteria; phylum Bacteroidota; class Bacteroidia; order Flavobacteriales_D; family Crocinitomicaceae; genus M0103. The sequence continues at coordinate 3,410 of CAIYXD010000596.1, read as the reverse complement.
TCCTCTTGGTTGATCAGCATCGGAGCAAAGAATATTCCGCCTCCAATGACAAATGCAACTAACGTTTCCGAAAGTAAAAATGTTGGAAATAATGATAAAGCGATTGAAATACCGACCAAAACACCAATAAATGCATCCATTCCACCTAGATCAGATTTTTGTGTAAACAAAAGTAAAACTCCAAATAAAACGGACAAAACGATAAGTAGACCAAGCGTTAATGCGGCTTTTAAATGCTTTTTAGAAGAAGCTAAAACATGCAGAAACAAAACTGCAAATGCGCCGAAGAAGATGCCTTCTAGTGTTTTTCCCAATGTTAATTCTACCGTTTCCAATTCAGCGAGAGAGGCGAAAAAATGACTTAACGAGAGTAACAATAATACAACTCCGACATTCTTAAATCTATCGTTTCGATAAAAAGAATACGCTAAAAACCCTAAAGCAACGCATAAAATACCAAAATCTGAGGCGAAAAACGAACCAATAAAGGCACTAAATCCAACAAAAAACACAACAAAAACTTGCTCTAATTCTTCCGTATTGGTTAAACCAATCCAAGAGCTAAGCAATCTGCTTTTCAATCGTGCTAATGGTATAATTAGTATTCCAATTATTGGAAGCGCTAACATTGGAATACTATTAACCGTAAAATCATACCCATTAAATGAATAATTGGTAGAAATAAATGCAAAGGAGCCGACCGATAAAAGAATCGGAATAATCCAGGAAAATTTGATTTCTTGTAATGTCTTTAAGCTGGAAAGAACAAAATTTAAGGATAGAAAAAGGATTATGGCATAACTTATTTGATGGTTTCCTTCATCGCAAACAATTTTAGATGTTACCAATAAGGAAACAGCAATTGCGAGTAAATAGCTTTGGATATCCTTAAGAGAATCCTTTTTTAAAAGAAAAAAAAGGAACGACGCGATTCCTAAAGCGATAAAAGAAAGTATATTTATGTATTCCATTTTTTTTAATTTAGTTCAAATATACGGCATTTTATTTACCATGGTAAGTTTATTCTGCAGAAAGAAGAATTATAAAGTTTATCTACCTGTGAAGGATTTGTTTTGATAAAAAAATAGGTGTCTTAAAGATTTGGATTTACCGTATAGAATTTTGCTACAGATTTTTATTCTTTAAGTTCAACTTGGATAAAGCATGAAAATAAGGAAGTGATAAATTTTCTTCTAAGTGGAGTAAATGTTGCATTCTATGGCAATCTGAACCTACAAAATCGACCAAATTAGAATCAATTAGTCGCTCTGCCTGTTTTCTCACTTTTGGACCATAGTGTCCGGTCAACGAATTAAGATTTACTTGGATATTAACTCCTTTACTGCGCAACTCTATGGCTTTATCCAATGAATCGTGGTAATAAGAATAACGTTCAAAATGAGCTAAAACCGGCTTATATTCTGCCATTTGCATTTCAAAAAACAATTGGCTTTCAAAAACAGGAGGAGACTGAAAAGAAAATTCAATCAAGACATAGCGGTCACCGAAGGATAATACACTGCCATTTTTGACTTTCTCAATTAATATTTCATCAAAATAATACTCTGCAGCTGCCTGAATTTCGATTTTCAGACCAAGATTCTTTGCTTCGAGTTGGACCTCCGCCAAACCATTTAATATAATTTCTTCCGTGTTATTATACACTTCATTCATTATGTGTGGCGTTGTGATTACTTTCTTGTAACCTAAATTTTCAAATTTGCATAACATGGCAATTGTTTCGTCCATACTTTGTGAACCATCGTCAATTCCAGGAATTAAATGGCTATGCATGTCATTTTCTAAATTCGATAAATCGAAGGGAGCCACTAATTGCTTTTTGCCAAAAAGACGAAAAAAAAGATTCATGAAAATTAAATTAACGATCTGAGTACATGTTTGTATAATACGTTTGATATGCACCACTGGTGACTTTTTCTATCCAATCTTTATTTTCAAGATACCAATCCACCGTTCGGTTCAAACCTTCTTCAAACGCAATAGATGGTTTCCAACCCAATTCATTTTCTAACTTCGAGGCATCAATAGCATACCGCAAATCATGGCCTTTTCTGTCTGTAACATAGGTTATTAATTTTTCGGAAGTTCCGTTTTCTCTTCCTAATTTATCGTCCATCATGCGGCATAAAAAATGTACCAAATCGATGTTAGTCCATTCATTTAATCCACCAACATTATACGATTCTCCAATTGTACCAGTGTGAAAAATCACGTCAATTGCCCGAACATGGTCTTCAACCCACAACCAATCGCGTATATTCTCCCCTTTACCATAAACTGGCAACGGTTTATTATTTTGAATATTTAGAATCATCAATGGAATTAATTTTTCGGGAAAATGATGGCTTCCATAATTATTGGAGCAATTGGACATTTTGATTGGAAGACCGTAAGTATGGTAAAATGCGGAAACAAAATGATCGGAAGAAGCTTTTGAAGCAGAATAAGGACTTCTTGGGTCAAATGGCGTTTTCTCCGTGAAAAACCCCTCTTCGCCTAAGCTTCCATACACCTCATCTGTTGAAACGTGGTGAAAAACATGCTCGCTGCCTTTCCAGAAATCTTTGGAAGTTTGTAGTAAATTTACAGTTCCCACAACATTTGTAAGCACGAAATCCATTGGTCCTTCTATCGAACGATCAACATGTGATTCTGCGGCCAAATGAATTACATCTGTTATTCCATGCGTTTCAAAAGCAGCTTTTACATCCGAAATGGAAACAATATCTCCCTTTACAAAAATATAATTAGGTGCATTTTCTACATCGCGCAAATTCTCTAAATTTCCTGCATAGGTTAATTTATCGAAATTAATTATTTGATAATCCGGGTATTTATGCACAAATAAACGAACTAGATGGGACCCGATAAATCCTGCCCCACCCGTTACTAATATGCGTTTTTTGAATTCCATCGCAAATTTAATTTTTGTTTACAGCTTGGTTTTAATTGAAAACAGGTTAAGCTTTCAACTTTTCAAAACCTAATTAATACAGTTTTAAACTACATTTAAGTATTACAACGACCAGTATTCCAAATCCTCAATTACGCCCTTGAAGATGCCTTTTACATCAATAAAAACTCCTTGTCCATCCTTCAATAAGAGCTTAAAATCAGCTTCGGAATAGTTTTTGTATTCTTTATGGTTTACAGCAACAATAATAGCATCGTAATCGTTTCCTGGTAATTTATTCAAGCCAATTCCATACTCGTGCACCATTTCATCTGAGGAAGCGTGCGGATCAACTAAATCAACATGTACTTGAAAGGATTTCAACTCATTCACCACATCGATTACTTTAGAATTTCGGATATCGCTTACATCCTCTTTAAACGTTGCGCCCATTACTAAAACTTTTGCATCTTGGATATGTTTTCCTTGCGCAATT
>CAIYXD010000595.1 GCA_903930085.1 uncultured Flavobacteriia bacterium | reverse complement strand
ACGGCGGTTGAAGATGACATAGATTTCATCAGCGTCACGTAGGATTGTTTCAAATAATCTCCTTTGATTCCAGCGATATTTTTAACGATATCCGGCTGAAAAATAATGGCTGCAGCACCACCTAATAAAGCACCAAGTAATAAAGCAGGAACAGCATCCACTTTTTTAATAATCAAAAAGATGACAATTGCGGGAACAAAGAACAGAACTGGTGAAATATAAAATCTCGATTCCAAGGCCTGAATCATAGCATCTACGCCAGCTTCATTTGATTTTGTATCGATTGTGAAACCCAATACAAGAAAAATAAGAAGCGTAATAATCAAGGTTGGCACGGTTGTGTACATCATGTAACGAATATGTGTAAACAAATCCGTTCCCGCCATCGCTGGAGCTAGATTTGTAGTGTCGGAAAGCGGAGACATTTTATCACCGAAATACGCGCCGGAGATTATTGCACCGGCAACCATTCCTTCGTGAATTCCTAAAGCCGTTCCAATTCCAAGTAAGGCCACACCTACCGTTGCAACTGTGCTCCAAGAACTGCCTGTAGCGAGTGAAACTATGGAACTTACTACACAAGCTGCAAACAGAAAAATAGTTGGATTAAGAACTTTTAAACCATAATAAATCATAGTTGGTACAATTCCAGAGATCATCCAAGTTCCTGCCAATGCGCCAATTAAAAGTAAAATAAGTAAGGCTGGTAATGCTGATTTAATACTTGAAACGATGCCATTTTGAATGGTTTCCCACGAAAATCCTAAGCGCCCACCAACAAGTGCTGCCAGCGCAGCAGCGAACAGAAGGGCTAACTGGTTTGCGCCACCCAAAGCGTCATCGCCGAAAATTACAACATTGGTTGCAAGCAACATTACCAAAAACAAAATTGGAACTAATGCAATTAAAAAGGAAGGTTCTTTGGTTGATTCTTTGTGTAACATAATTGGTGCTGCTTAAATTCGTTCTTCTCAAAAATAGAAAAAAAAGTAAGCTTAGAACTTATTTCTTCGGGTTATAAAAAAGAATTATTAAAATCGGCAATAAGGTAAGGTCAGCAATTAGAGCGATGAACAAGGTAAAACTGAGCATTACGCCCATATAAAATGTTCCAAGAAAACTGGAGAAAATCAAGAGTAAAAAACCGCTACACAATACTAAAGTTGTTAAAATCATTGCCTTACCCGTTGTAACATACGCATTTCTTAGTGCACGCAATTTTGATTGTCCTGCGGCTAATTCAAATTTAAATTTTCCGAGGAGATGAATAGTATCGTCTACTGCAATACCAAAAGCGATGGTAAAAATAATGGAGGTACTTGTTTTCAATTCAATTCCGGCAAATCCCATTAGTGCGCCAATTGCGAGAAGCGGAATAATATTGGGAATTAAACTTATTACCATCATTGTAAAAGATCGATAGACAATTCCCATAATTAAGGCTACAAGTAAAATAGATAGGGAAAGTCCTTTCACCAGACTAACCGATAAATAACGCATGTTTTTATCCAGTAAATGCGCTGTTCCCGTTACTCTGAAATCAATTTTATCGGCAGCACCTATCGCAGCAATATAGTTGTATAATCGTTTGTTTTTGGCGCTTACCACTTTATTTCCAAAATCTGGAATTGTTCCGTTTATCCGCATGATTTGCTGTGTCGAATCTACTATGGTATGCACAAATTTTCCACCATCGATAATTCGAATTATTCGCCTAAATTTTTTCAATTCGTGCTTAGAATCTGGCAATTTAAAGTAGGATTGAGCTCCTGAATGCGCCGAACGATTTAGTACTTTTAAGGTTGTAATTAGGGACATTTTAACGGAAACACCATATTCCTGAACCAAGTAATTTTCCACTTTTTCCACTTGCTGCAAAACAGAAGGATCCCAAACCGATAAATTCGTGTCTTTCAGTGAAACGGCTAATTCAAAAGGTCTAATTCCGCCGTAATGTTCATCCAAGAAATTAAAATCTTTTTTCAATGGTTCATTTTCCGATAAGTCGTCCATTAAGAAATTATTGGCTTCAATCTTTAGTAATCCGAAAAGAAAAAAGAGCGTAGAGACAGCATAAACAATAAGGATTGCAATTCTTCTTTTGAAAAGAAAACGAAACGATTTTTGCAATTTCTCGTGCCAGAAACTACTATTTTTTTTCTTGTGAATATATTTAGGCGATGGGAAAATATAGAACAAGATTGGCAAAACAATAATAGTTAGAACAAATGCAATCATCACGCCAAATCCTGTTACGATTCCAAACACTTTGATTGGTTGGACATTCACAAAATAAAGCGTAAAAAATCCAATTGCAGTAGTAAGTGAGGT
>CAIYXD010000594.1 GCA_903930085.1 uncultured Flavobacteriia bacterium | reverse complement strand
CACAGATCGTAAGAATATCCACCAGATTTTAGATCTTACCTTAAAAAATACCGAAATTTGTCCTGCTGTTGCGAAGATTGTGCAAGAAATTGAAGTGAATTTGAAATGAAATTGTTGGTTTGGAATAGTGTTATGTCATAATGCCGTTTTTTAAGAAGAAATTACATAAAAAAAGAAAATTCCGCAGGGAATGGTAAATTGGAAGTACCATTTGTTCATTTTGTCCCAATTAATGTAACCTAATCTGTATTTTAGATAAAAATAATGTTCTGAAATGATCGAAACCCTAAATAGTATAATTGCCTCGGATATTCGAAATTTGTATTTATCGTACTTGGATAAAAATACGCGAGAAGAAAATAGTACTATTTCCGTTAACCATTTTGGAGTTTTTTCCCAGGATTTCATCAATGGAATAGCTACGAATGTAGAAGAAATGATGGTTTCGTTTGGGGAACAAAAGAAAATCATCAAACGTGCTTTTTCCATTTTGATTGAAGGACTGCAAAACATTCGTTTGCACGCTTCGAGAGATGATTTTGGAAGGCAATTGGGTTTTTTATTCCTATTTAAAAGCAAACAATCGTATAAAATTGTTCTTGGTAATATTGTTTTAAATGATTCGTTGGATACTTTGGTTTCTTACCTTGAAAATATCAACCAGATGGAAAAAGACGACCTAAAAGAAATGTATTACAAAATTCTTACAGAAGGTTATCTATCCCAATCTGGTAGCGCGGGATTAGGTTTTTTATTGGTTAGAATGAAATCAGAAAATCCTCTTCATTTTAGTGTCGAACCAATGGATGATAAAAAGTCGCTCTTTACCGTTGAAGTCGTATTGAACAGATAATCAAGCCCTTTAAAAGAAAATGTTTTAAATTGGTGTTGAACGCAATAAGAGTAAAACTTAGTGCTAGTTAGGCCTTCCATTTTTTTTGATTTTTAGAAAGATTGAACATTAAAATTGTGTTTTTAATTCGAAAAGGCTACCTTTGTTTGGAATTATTCTAAATAAGATTGAGACAAGAATTGTATAGCCGGCAAGACGCATTAAAACAAGGGTTTTCCTGTTTGAATTGCACGTGCGACAAGAAAAAGGATTGTTGTAAAAAATACAAGAAAAAAGGAGTGCATTGTAAAAAATGTCCGAAGTTGTAAACGATTCTTTTTTGTTTACATATATTTGGTTCATGCAACGCTTATTACTCCTTCTTCTTTTGATATTCCTAGTAACGTTTTCTTACTTTGCTCAGAATCATTCTATCAATGATTCGAAAAAACAGGTGGGATTAGCATTTGGAATGAGCCGACTGGATTTTTTTACCGGTTGTTATTTTTCAAAAGAATTCCGAATCGTACAGCCATTTGCTTCTGTAGAATTTGGCGTAAACCGTTCAATTTTTCAAAAACGTATTTTTCCGAGACTTAGTGTAGGTGTAAATTATTTTGTCGTTTCCAGTGAAAAGTTTCATTTTGGGCCCTATATTTCGCACAGTTATTCCCTTTTAAAAATCAATGCAAATTCGACCCATTTTCACCATTGGAACGAATTGTATTTTGGAACAAGAACAGAAGTTGGTGACAAATGGCGCTTTACAAATTCCATCGCAACGGGTTGGATGAACGAGCGATTTTATAGCCAAACTATTAAAAGTGTTACAAACGTTAATTCCATAGGTTTCTTTGCAAATATTGGATTAAGTTATGTTTGGTAGAGCATTAATATTCGTTTGTTTTCTTTTTTCTTGCGTAAAAAAACAGGAAAATGAAACCGTTAAAATACTTGGGCACGCAGCTACCGGCTTGAACATGCTTAATTCTGTTTACCACGATAATTCCAAAGAAGCAGTCGAATTCGCACTTTCTATCGAAGGTTGTGATGGTGTTGAAATCGATCTCCAACTTTCAAAAGATGGCGAATTGTGGCTTTACCACGATGAAAAACTGGAAACGGAAACAAACGGTTCCGGCTGTATTTCTAGTCTTACTTCCGCTGAAATTT
>CAIYXD010000593.1 GCA_903930085.1 uncultured Flavobacteriia bacterium | reverse complement strand
TTGAGTTGGTCGAAACTCCCGTTAAAAGTGATTCACTATGACTGCAATATCGTCTATAAGTTGAACGAATTCCAATGAAATGGAAATCATTTGAAGGTGTAAAGCCATTCATACCAGATGCGCTAACACCGCCACAGACATCACATGCCCAGGAAATGAAATGCAGGTATACACCAACTGTTAATGCAAAATATTTAAGCATACAATTAGATTTAAATAAGTAAAATCGGACTAATTGTTTTAGTTCCTTTTATTATGAAAATCTAGGACTTGGTGGATGGAAAATAGTAAATAAATGCTCCTTAGAATAATAGGAGACATAGGTGTAAAAGTGCGTTATATGTTCACTTTTAAACGATGAAAACACAGATGGTTTTATCTGCAAAATCGAGCAACTTTGAAGTTCAATTTTCCCAGTATAAGGGTTATGTTTTTTGCTGGATGCATTTTTCAATTCCTCCGCCTCCAACTTTTTCAATTGCTTAGCCAAGTAGCACTTACCATTACATTTCATGGCTGGTTTATCCTTGTTCTCACATTTTTCTTGAGTAATTCTTGTTTGATCTATCTTATACCATATTTCCCAACCTAGAAAAAATAAACTTTTCCCTAATAATGTGATTGTTAAAAGAACGGTAAGAAGAATTCTCATTAATAAATGGATGGGTATTTCTTAGGATTAACTTCCTGCATAATAGCATATACTTTTTCCACGATATCGTCAATACTTGGCTTCGAAAAATAATCTCCATCCGAACCATAAGCTGGTCGATGATCTTTGGAACTTAAGGTTTCTGGAGCGGAATCCATGAATTCATACGCTTTCTGCTCAACAAGAATTTTATCTAAAATATACCCAGTTGCACCGCTGCTCACATCTTCATCCACAATTAAAAGTCGGTTTGTTTTTGAAAGTGATGCTTTGATTAAATGGTTAATGTCAAATGGTAAAAGGGTTTGAACATCGATTAATTCAACATCAATTCCTAGTTCGCTTAATTGTTTTACCGCGATCTCACACAAATTAAACGTAGAGCCGTAAGAAACAAGTGTTAAATCGGAGCCGCTTTTCACGATCTCCGGCATACCCAATGCTTCTTTAAATTCTCCAAGATTTGTTGGCATCAATTCTTTTGTTCGGTAGCCATTCAAAGGTTCAATAACCAACGCTGGTTCATCCGCTTCCATCAGTAAATTATAGAATCCTGCAGCTTTTGTCATGTTTCTTGGAACACAAACATGCATTCCTCGAAGAGAATTTACAATCATTCCCATCGGCGAACCACTGTGCCAAATCCCTTCCAATCGATGGCCACGCGTACTGATAATCAACGGCGCTTTTTGTCCTCCTTTTGTTCTGTATTGAACTGTTGCCAAATCATCTGATAAGATTTGAATGGCATATAATAAATAATCCAGGTATTGAATTTCCGCAATTGGGCGTAAACCGCGCATCGCCATTCCAATTCCTTGTCCTATAATTGTACATTCCCGAATGCCGGTATCTGAAACACGAAGTTCGCCG
>CAIYXD010000592.1 GCA_903930085.1 uncultured Flavobacteriia bacterium | reverse complement strand
CAATGCCACAATTGGACTTGGTGCTATTTATGAATACTATCGAAGTAAACGACAAACGATTACTGCAGGAATTGGATTCTATAACCTAAACCGTCCAAACCATGGTTTTTATACGCAAATTGTACCACGTGATATTCGTATTAATATTTTCGCAAAGGCACTTTACAAGTTAGATATTGATTGGGATTTAGCTCCAAGTTTGTCCGTTTCAGTCCAAGGAAAATACCGTGAAATAAATTTAGGTTCTTCTTTGAAATATACCTTGCTGCAAAACGCAAAATCCTATCGGGCTTTATATGCAGGATTATGGTACCGAAACAAAGACGCTGCATATTTAAGCATTGGAATGGACTACCAAGATTGGTTTGTCGGAATAAGCTACGATATAAATTTCTCCAAATTAGTTCCAGCGAGTAATTTACGTGGTGGATTTGAAATTGCCACCCGCTATATTTTGCACCATTTTAAACCCAAAAAAGTAAACCACCGCGTATGTCCAGATTTTATCTGATAGCACTATTTTGTCTTTTCCTTGGGAATGGTTTTTTTTCACAGTCTAATCTGGGGAATTACCTCAAGGCTGCAGAGGACAAATATTCCAACGGCGATTACTATTATTCAGTGGAATTATACGAAAAAGCGATGGCGATTGACTCCAATTCCGTAGAAATTCTTTGGAAATATGCAGAAGCATTGCGCGCTTTTAAAGACTACCGAAAAGCAGAATATTACTATGCAAAAGTATATGACCGGGAATCCGCAGCGCTTTATCCGATGTCGCTAATTCAGCTTGGGTTGATGCAAAAACACAATGGGAAATATGCAGAAGCATTGGAAACCTTTAAATTGGCAAAAAAGAAATTCTCCAAAGATAAAAAAGGGTATAATTACTTGAAATCGAAACGGGAAATGGAATCCTGTCTTTGGGCAAAAACTGCGGTGAACGACACTTCCAATGTTGTTTTTTCGCGGCTTCCAGAAACGGTAAATTCGCCAGATACCGAATTCGGTCATACTGTTCAAGATGGCAAATTACTATTTTCTTCCCTGCGTGCGGATTCAATCAATCTTTCGGAGGAAGTGTATACTAAAAACTATAAAACCCGCTTGTATCAATCTCCTATCCTAGAAGGAAAGCCAGCAGCTTCCGAGAGAATTGAGTCACTTTTTGTAGAGAAATTCAGCACTGGAAATGGTTCGTTTTCCAACGATGGCAAAAAATTCTACTTCAGCTTGTGCTCCGATGAAGGCTATAATTACAACTGTAAAATCATGGTAGCTTCCTATGAAAACGGAAGATGGTCAGCAATTGATTCATTAGGGAAAATAATCAATGAATCTGGCGCAAATACGACTATGCCAAACGTTGGAAAACTAAACGGACAGGAGGTATTATACTTTTCTTCCAACCGTTTGGGAACAGAGGGAGGAATGGATCTTTGGTATTCAGTAATCAAAAATGGTAACCAATTTAGTAAAGCACAAAATATTAAAGCATTAAATTCTCCCGATAACGAATTAAGTCCTTGGTGGGATAGTACCAAAAACGAACTCTATTTTTCTTCCTCCTGGCACGATGGGTTTGGAGGCTACGATGTTTTCCGCAGCAACTATTCCACGCAATTTGAAAAACCGGAAAATATCGGCTTACCCTTCAACAGCGCAGCAAACGATTTGTACTACTTTAAAAGTGGCGATACGTCTTATTTTTCGAGCAACCGACTTGGCGTCTTATTCAGTAAAAACCCAACTTGCTGTAGCGATATCTTCTCTGCAATTCCGCCAATTGTTCTACAAGAAGCAACTCCCAAAGAAACGTTAGCAGAATTAAACAAGCGTTTGCCGGTAACGCTCTATTTTCACAACGATTGTCCGGATCCGAAATCCAGAGATACCCTTACGAACGTTAATTACTTGGAAGGATATTCCGAATACCGTGCGATGCTAGATAAATACCAATCTGAATATTCCAGTGGTTTAAATGGTTCAAAAGCAGAAGAAGCAAAAGAGGATATTGAAAGTTTCTTTATGGAATACGTTGATCAAGGCGTGAAAGATCTAGCTGTTTTTCAAGACTTGCTGCTAGAAGAAGTGAAGAAAGGCGCAAAAATAAATATCACGGTGAAGGGTTTTGCAAGTCCATTGGCAAAAACGGATTACAACGTTAACTTAACGAAGCGCAGAATTTCATCCTTGGAAAATTATTTGATGCACACAGAAAATGGTGCTTTTCGTCCCTATTTAAGGAATGACGCAACAAACGGAGGAAGTGTTACAATTTCCCAAGTTCCATTTGGCGAATACACGGCAAATAAGTTGACGAGTGACAATTTTCACGACCAAAAAAACTCCGTTTATTCCAGAGCAGCTGCGATTGAGCGGAAAATTGAAATTCAAAGTGTCACCTATCTTGACCGAGACAGTTTATTCTTTATTACCGAAGTTACACCGCGCTACATCGATCTTGCAAAGATTCCAAACGCCAAACAATTTTCGAAGTCTATTCAATTGAAAAACAAAAGCAATACGGTTCTTGAAATTGAACGAATTGAGACTCCGAAAGAAAGTGTGAAAGTGAAATTCACAAGTCAGATTCCAGCAGGAAAATCCATTACAATCGGGTTAGAATT
>CAIYXD010000591.1 GCA_903930085.1 uncultured Flavobacteriia bacterium | reverse complement strand
TTTTCACGATAAGCATCTGGCATCCAATCGCGCGCCTCAATTTTTGCGTCCGCAGCAATTTTTAATTCAAATTCTTCCATTAATTGTTCGGTGGTTGGAGCAATTTTTAACATATTCTCTTCGTTAATTAAAATAGTGGCATTGAAGGCAAAACTATACCTTACAAAGAAAACACTAGATGTGTTGAAAATGTATGACCAAATTCAAATCAAAACATGACTTTTATCATGAAAGCAACTTAAATATTTAATTATTAATTAGTTAGTTACTAAGTTGAGAACAAGCATGATCAGAAATGAATGTAACTTTGGTAACTTAAGCAACGTGTTTTAAATAGTAATTTTGAAATAAAAATGTTCAAAAAAGGCAGCAAGTTATTCAGTATTTTTAATAATAAGTGTCCACAATGTCAGGAGGGTGATTTTCTTGTTTCTCGTCCGTATAATTTAGTAAAAGCGGGTGAAATTCATGAAAGATGCCCCGTTTGTAATTTGCGGTACGCAAAAGAGCCTGGTTTTTATTACGGCGCCATGTACGTTGCTTATGCCTTAGCAGTTGCTTTATTCGTAACACTTTGGACTTCTTTTAATTTATTTTTCAAAGGCACTTCGATTGGTTGGCAAATCGGAACTATTCTTGTTGCAACTTTAGTTTTGACACCTTATATTTACGCATTATCCAAAATAATTTGGGCAAACATGTTTATAACATACGATAAAGATGCACGAGATCAAAAGCAAAAATCAAATCATTTATGATGCATTGGGCTACCTTTTGGAAGATGCCCTTTTAGAGGAAATCATTCATGTCGGACAATTACGGGAAGTGCAATTGGATGAGGTGATTTTGAATGTTGGTGACACCATGCAAATGATTCCGATTGTATTGCGCGGATCCATAAAAGTTTCTCGGGAAAATGATGCAGGGGAAGAATTGTTACTTTATTATATCGAAGGAGGTGATACCTGTGCCATGACACTTCAATGCTGCGTTAGGCATACTTCTAGTGAGATAAAAGCTACAAGTATGGAAGATTCTCTACTTTTGTTTATTCCGGTTGAAATGATGGAAAACTGGATGCATAAATACAAGACTTGGAGAGAATATATTCTTCAAAGTTACCACACAAGGTTAACGGAATTGATGGAAACGGTCGATGCTATTGCGTTTATGCGTTTGGATGAGCGGTTAATGAAGTTTTTAGTTGATCAAGCAAAACTACTTGGAAGTTTAGAAATTAATTTGACCCACCAGAAAATCGCGGAAGATCTTCATTCCTCCCGTGTGGTGATTTCAAGACTTTTGAAGCAATTGGAAGTGAAAGGAAAGATAAAATTACTTCGAAATAAAATCATATTGGCTTCCATTTGAACATTGGGGTGTGTACATTTTTCAATTTGTTTATTTTGAAAGATTAATTTTTTGGTATATTTACACAGGTTTAACTAAAATTTAATAACTATGAAAAAAATTTTACTTTCAATTGCAGTTGTATTGGCTGCAGCAACAAC
>CAIYXD010000590.1 GCA_903930085.1 uncultured Flavobacteriia bacterium | reverse complement strand
TTTTACCTACGTTTTATTTAGTATTTCGAGTTATAGTACAGCAAAAAAAGGGATTTACAAGCAACTTTGAAAAATTTCAAAATTTCAAAGGTTAAAGAAATGTTAATTCAATAGACTTTTATACTTTTGGAGCGTCTTTGCAATAACTTCAACAGAAATTAATCAATTAAGAACAGACAAATATCTAGTGTATGAAAATAGTAATCGTTTTAGCCTTTGCGTTGATCAGCAGTCTAAGTTTCGGTCAAAAGTTGAAATTTAAAGTAAATGGGTACAAAGACACCACGATACATTTGGTGAAATATTTTGGAAAAAACCTATTTTATGCGGATACTGCAGAGATAAAAAATGGGTTTGTGGAATTTGATGGATCCAAGCAGCAACCCGGAATTTTTGCGGTTTTCTTTCCAGATCAAAAATATTTTGAATTTATCTACAACAAAGAAGAAGTGCAGATGGAAACCATTTACCCTGATTTCGTTGGAACAATAAAAGTTAAAAAATCAGAGGAAAATAGGGTTTTCATGGATTATATTCAATTCATAGGTCCTAAAAAGACAACTGCAAACAAACTATCCGAAGAGCGTTCAAAATTGGCACCAACAGATGCTAAATCCATCGAACTAAGCAATCAAATTGAAGCAATTAACCAAGAAGTAATTGCCTACCAAAATAATTTGGTGGATGTCAATAAGAACCTATTAGTGTCTAAAATCGTTAAAATGTCAATGGATGTTTTTATTCCGGAGGCACCGAAAAACGACAAAGGAATTATCACAGATTCCAATTTCCGTTTCAATTATTTCAAAGCGCATTATTGGGATAATATTGATTTAACGGATGATCGATTGGTTAACACGCCAGTTTTCCATTCCAAGCTGGAATTTTATTTTGGTAAAAACATGCTTATTCAGCACTGGGATTCTATTTTGTCGCAAGCGTATGCGTTTTGTGACCGTTTGAATCCAACTTCCAAGACCTTTGAATACAGCGTTTCATGGATCACATCCAATTTTGGAAAAAGCAAGATTATGGGAATGGATAAAGTCTATACCTTGATGGCAGATCGTTATTATTGTAGTAAAAATGCTGAAGGTAAATCGCCGGCATTTTGGATGAAGGAGGATAAATTAGCAGATTTATGTGAAAAAATACCAGTTCAAAAATCATTGGTTATGGGAGCAAAACCGCCAAATTTGATTTTACGCGATAGTTCCGATGTTAAATGGCAAGACTTCTACAGTTTGAAATCCGAGTACACCATTCTATACTTCTGGGATCCAGAATGCGGACACTGCAAAAAAACAACCCCAAAATTGGAACGTTTATACAAAGAGAAATTCAAAGCGCGTAACATTGAAATCTTCTCCGTTGGAAAAGCAGTTGGAGAAGATTTTGGAAAATGGAAAAAATTCATTCGTGACAATAATTTAACCTATATTAATGTTGCCGTAACAGATGCTTTATTTAAGGCAGCGATGGAAGACGCGCGACAGTTTGTGCCAAAATACACAACTATTGAATCGTTGAATTACCAAACAACGTATGATATTTTCTCTACGCCACGCGTTTTTGTCTTGGATAAAGACAAAAAAATCATAGCGAAAAGCATATCCATCTCGCAATTGGAAGATTTAATGGACAGGCTGCAAGGAAAGCAAGATTTACCAAAAATCTTCCCACCAGATCCGGAGGAAGACGAGCAAATGCATTGATTAGATTAGAAACAGTAACAAAAGGCTTCAGAAATGGAGCCTTTTTTGTTCATAATTGTTTAATAAGTTCTTTTTATTTAAGCGGAATGGTTTTGTACTTTTGCAGTGAAAAAAAAATAATTATGAAGAAAATACTATTCTTGTTGGCATTATTGCCCACTTCTCTCTTTTCACAAACCACGAACCTTCTGATTTCAGAGTATGGTGAGGGAACACCAGGAAGTAAAAAATACATCGAAATATACAATGGAACTGGAGCAACAGTAAACCTTGCGAATTACCAAATCTGGAAAAATTCTAATGGAACAGCATGGAATTTCTCCTCCTCCGGTGCAACTTTGCCACTTACTCTAACTGGTACTTTAGCAAATGGAGCAACCTACGTAATTGCAAATAACAATGTGGATGTTTTAAATGCAAACTTGTACACAACGTTTATTTTATTCAATGGAGATGATGCTACAGGATTAGCTTGGAATGGCGGTTCAGGAACAACCTTTACCTTGATTGACGCATTTGGAGAGCAATTGATTGATCCAGGAACTGGCTGGGCAGTTGCAGGTGTTGTAAATGCAACAGTAGATAAAATTCTTACACGAAAAACAACCGTTTGTTCACCAAATACCAACTGGACACTTTCACGCGGAACGACAACTTTGGATTCGGAATGGGAAATTGCAGTTACTGTGTACAATCTCACTTCACAAACTGCACCTTTTTTAGGACTTCACACCACAACATGTGCTGCTTCTTGTAACACAAGTGCAAGCATTTCACCAAGTGCTTGTGTAACGTATACCGTTCCTAGTGGTGATGAAATCTATACCACTTCCGGAACATATTTCGATACGCTAGCAAATGCAGCAGGTTGCGATAGTGTATTAACAATTAACTTAACGATTTACCCGGTTTACACAGGAATTACAGATGCAGAAACAATCTGCAGTGGTCAATCGTACACGTTTGGAACGCAAAACTTAACAGCTGCGGGAGTTTACACAAACACATTTACCTCGGTTGGTGGATGTGATAGTACTGTTACCTTAACACTTTCAATTGTTGCATCGTATACCACTCCAGTTTCAGCAACAATTTGTGCTGGACAATCATATATTTTAGGAACGCAAGTTTTGACAGCAAACGGACTATTTACGCAACTTTTCACCACTTCGGCTGGATGTGACTCTACCGTAAATTTAACCTTAACCGTTCTTCCAAATGCGGCAAGTACAGTTACAATTAGTGCCTGTGATTCGTTGGTTTCTCCTACTGGAAATTACACTTGGACAACAAGTGGGATTTACACGGATACGCTTGTTTCTTCTAACTTGTGTGATTCGGTTATTACCTTCAACTTAACGGTTGGAACATCTGAACTACTTATTTTCACAGAAGTTGCGTGCGATTCTTTTACGTTTGAAGGTAACACCTATTCGGCAACTGGCACCTACGATGTAATCTTTACAAATGCTAGTAATTGCGACAGTATTCGTCGATTGGTTTTAACGGTTAACGAAACACCAGCATTGCCAATTACTAGTGGAAACCAAGTGATTTGTGGTGCAGGTTTACCAACAGATCTTACCGTTGAAGAAATTTCTTCTGACGTTGCTTTGATTATTGCTGGAATTGCAGACGGCCCACTTCCTGGTGGATTGCCAAAAGTTATTGAATTTTATGCAATTGAAGCAATTGCCGATTTAAGTGTCTATGGATTTGGTTCTGCATCCAACGGTGGAGGAACAGATGGTGTTGAATATACTTTCCCAGCAGTTGCGCTGGCAGCAGGACAACATTATTACGTTTCTACTGATTCCGCTGCTTTTAACGTATTCTTTGGCTTTGCAGCGAATGCAATCGAGCCTTTGGCTTCGAATAACAATGGCGATGATGCAGTTGAATTGTTCTTAAATGGCGTCGTTGTAGATCTATTTGGACTAATCGATGTCGATGGAACAGGACAAAACTGGGAATATTTAGACGGATGGGCATACCGAAATTCAGGATCTATGCCAAACTATGGTGTTTTTGATATTACAGACTGGACATTCAGTGGAATTGATGTATTTGATAATCAAACAACAAATGCTACAACGCCAATTTCCTTTCCAATTGGAACGTTTTCAACCAATGCTGCAGCCGTTTCTATTACTTGGTATGCAGATGCTGCATTAACGGCTCAATTGGGAACAGGATTCGTTTATGCTACAGGACAAACAAGTGGTTCAGAAGATTACTTTGTTGTTGCTTCAGCAAATGGTTGTTCCTCGGACGCCGTTTTAATTTCGATCTCTGTAGGTACAATTCCTGCGGTTACACTTGCTTTATCTGGAGTAAATTGTATTCAAGATCCTGCATTTGAATTGTCTGGCGGACTTCCAATCGGTGGAACGTATTCTGGTGCGGGAGTTACGGCAGGTGTTTTTGATCCTGCAGCAGCTGGTGCAGGAACGCATATCATTACGTATTCCTTCCTAGATAATGGTTGTGAGGGAATTGCGGAAGATACACTTTTTGTAGAATTGTGTGGTTCAATAGCCGAATTGAATACAGCAGACTATACGGTTTACCCAAATCCATCGAATGGACAAATTTCAATTGATTTCTCCAGCCAAGTTTCTGGTACAATCGTTTGTATGGACATGAATGGAAAAATTCTAGCAACTGAAATTATTACGGATTCCAAGCAAAAAATGGACGTTTCCAATTTATCCAACGGGAATTACATTCTGAAAATCACTACGGATTCAGGTGTTAGCCAAGAAAGAATTTCGATTCAAAAATAATATCAAAATCTAATTTTTTAAGAAGAGGCTATCCATTGGGTAGCCTTTTTTTTGTGCTTAATGCGCTATTTATCGGGCAAATGGAAAAAGGAATTATACTCAATAAATTTATTTTGAAAATGAAATCCAAGAAAAAAGATAATATCTGTAACTTAGCGCGAACTTATCTGTCTATTGTTTAAGAATCCTAATAGTAAAAATCGCTATGAAACATATTTACGTATTCGCCTTACTGGCAGCATTATCCAACACAGCGTTTGCCCAAAATTACTGGCAACAAGAAGTTAATTATACAATTACTGTAAAATTAAACGATGTAAATCATACGCTGAGTGCATTCGAAGAATTTGAATACGTCAACAATTCTCCAAATTCGCTCGATAGTATCTACATCCATTTATGGCCAAATGCCTATCGAAATGGAAAAACTGCCTTAGCAAAACAACAATACAAGGATGGCAAGACGATTCTAAAATTTGGTGAAAATAAATTGAATGCTAAACAAGATTTAGGCGGAATTGATTCCCTTGATTTTAAAGTAAATGGGAAAACTGTAAATTGGGAATACGATAAGAAACACATCGATATTTGTGTGCTTTATTTGTCCTCACCGCTTAAATCAGGAGAACGAATTTCTATTTCGACGCCATTTAAGGTGAAAATTCCATCCGGAGAAATTTCCCGTTTGGGACATATCGATCAATCTTATCAAATAACGCAGTGGTATCCAAAACCAGCGGTTTACGATAAAAATGGTTGGCATCCAATTCCATATTTAAATCAAGGAGAATTTTATTCCGAATTCGGTTCATTTGACGTTACGATTACCTTACCAGAAAACTACGTTGTTGGCGCAACAGGAGATTTACAAACTGCAACTGAAATGGAATTTCTTACTGCATTGGCAGAAAAAACAAGCAAAGAAATTCCGACCATGCTTACCAATACCAAAAAGGAAACTACCATCTTCCCTCCTTCTTCCTCCGTTTACAAAACCATTCGCTATACGCAAGAAAAAGTGCATGATTTTGCATGGTTCGCCGACAAGCGTTTTGCTGCATTGAAAGGAGAAGTTACCTTGCCGGTTTCCAAACGAAAAGTTACGTCTTGGGCATTATTTGTGCCACAAAACGCGGCTAATTGGCAACATGCAATAGAATATTTAAACGATGGAACATATTACTATTCTTTGTGGAACGGCGATTACCCATACAATAACGTTACCGCAGTTGACGGAACAATCAGCGCTGGTGGCGGGATGGAATATCCTACGATT
>CAIYXD010000589.1 GCA_903930085.1 uncultured Flavobacteriia bacterium | reverse complement strand
GAAAGCGAAGGATTCTCCGACGCTGATCTAATTGCTAAAATGAAAATCTGGTTGGAAGAAGTGGAAAGTGCAACAGGCATGCGACCATTAATTTACTGCTCATTGCATTATTTTGAAACAAAATTTGCTGCCGATTTTAAAGACTATAAGTTTTGGATTGCTGCTTACAGTCGCAAACCAAAATGCATAGAAGACAGCAGAATTATTCACTGGCAATATTCAGAAACAGGAGAATTACCTGGTTTTAGTGAACACGTAGATTTTAATGTCTCTAAAATTCGCTACAAGTAAACCGCTCTTTATTTAGCCTGCGGATATTATAATTTTTCTATGATAAAATCAGTCCTACGGTTCATCGCTCTATTGGCTTCGGAGGTGTTCTCCACTTTGGGTTGCGTTTCGCCAAATCCTTTAGACGCGAGTCGATTTGCCTGAATTCCTTGCGAAATAAGATAATCTTTAACAATAATTGCACGATTTTCTGAAAGAGTTCGATTCTGGTTGTCCTCGCCAATATCATCTGTATGCCCTTGAATTGTCAATTGAATGGAAGGATTATCTTTTAAATACCGTGCAAATCCTTTTAGAATAAACTTGGATTTATCGTTTAAAATTGCCGAATTGGTTGCGTAAAGAATATCGTTTATGGTGTAAGATTCGCCTAATTTCAGTTCTTTAACATTTAAATCTTTACCGCGAATTACCAACTCATCCGTTTCAAAAGCTTCTTTGGAAATTAACTTAGAATCGAAAGCATGATTTTCCTTTTTAACGGTAACCATAACATCTTGCTTAATTTCAGTTTTCACAACAGCGGCATATTTTCCATCGTCACCATTTACCTTTATTTTTGTCACCTCATCCGATCCAGAATAGGAAATTTCTATTGCGGCATCGGTAACTGGGTTGCCATTTTCATCTTTCAATTCCCCTTTTAAAATATGCACGGCTTTTGGACGCGCTTCTTCATATAGTTCAAAGGAATAAATATTCCAGTTTCCTCCAACTCTGGAAGAATAATAAGCGAGATTTCCATCTGTTGAAACGAATAATCCAATTTCATCTTCTTTTGAGTTGATTGGATAACCAATATTCTTCGGTTCCGACCATGTCCCATTTTCCTCGCGCATGTAAAAAATATCCAAACCACCAGCCCCTTTTCGTGTATCGCTCGTGGAAGAAACAAAATATAAGGTTTCACTATCTTGGTGCAAAAACGGACTTTTATCTTTTCCGTCGGTATTAATTTCATCGAAAGGACGAGCAACACCCCACGTGCCATCTTCTTTCCTTTTCACAATGTATATATCGTTATCGCGCGAAGTTGGTCTTGCTACCGTGTAAAAAAGCGTATTTCCATCTGCAGAAAGAGAAGGCTGCGCTTCCCAACCATCTTTTGTATTGATTCCTGCACCCATGTTTACTAAACTAGACCAGACAAAATCATTTCCTCCTTCGCCAGAACGCTGGTATTGAGCAGTATATAAATCACAATTTAAGTATTCTTGACCATAAACGATTTCCTTTTTACATGCACAGATAATCATTTCCTTGTTATCAACGGATAAAGTTGCAGCGCCATAATTCGTAAATTCACCTGTATTAAATGGGCGTTTTAAAGGTTCACCATAATTAAAGGCTGATTTAATATCCGAGCGTTTTGAAAAGGTAAATTCTTCTACAATATTCGAGCGAATATCCCCTAAATTTGCTCTGTCTAATTTTCTCGTATAAAAGATTAACTCATTATCGGGCGAAATCATCGGGAAATATTCATCCTTATCAGAACTTACATTTTTCACTATCGAAGGGGAAAATGGCACTTCGATAGCTAAAACTTCCTGTTCCGCTTTACTATCTTTCAATACCTCGTTCACATCTCCCATTTTTTTAGCATAATCCTCTGGATACCTAGAATTATCCGAATGCTTGAAATTTTTAAACGCTTCAAACCACTTCATTGCCTCCGTTTTATCCAATTGCGTGTAGTTAATCACTCCGAGATAATAAGAACAATTTGCGTGGTAATCCGAACAGTGTTCCAATGCCGTTTGAAACATTTCTTCCGCTTTGACAAAATTTCGATCTCCCATCGCGGGATTTGGCTGTTCATCATAGTTTTTCAGACCCATTGTATACGCAAACATGGCATATTCGTAATACACCATGGCATTTTCAGGAGCCAAAGCAATTGCGTCAGAAAAATTTGTAATTGCACTTTTGGTATCGCTTGATTTTTTAGCTGTTTCCAGAAGTTTTAATACTTTTTTCTCTGGTGGTAAACACGATTCATCTTCTTCCTGCGAAAAAGAAATGAAAGCCTGCGAGAAAATAACAACTAGAAAATAAACGTATTTCATATGGTACTAAAAATAACGATTTTTATTGGATAATTTTAAACAAGCACAAATTTCATACCCAAAAGTTATATCGAAAAAAATTTCGAAAGGTTACATAAAATAGCGGAAAAAATCATTGCGATACGACCCTCAATATAGATTGGTATAGGTTCTGAGTATTTACTTCAAATTCAAGTTACAGGAATTTGTATATTGACAGGGAATAAATGTTAATTTTATCTCAAATTACTTTACATATGAGACGAATAATATACTTAACGCTTCTTTTAACAGCGTATTCTACAAGCAGTATTGCACAAAAAAAAGATGCGAAAACTACTGCAGTTTCTCCATTATTTGATGCTTCAACCGTTTCTGGTCTAAGTTTTCGTTTGGTTGGACCAGCCTTAACAAGTGGGCGGGTTTCAGATATTGCAATTCACCCTGAAAATGCTAACAAATGGTATGTTGCAGCTGCATCTGGTGGCGTTTGGTTTACCGATAACCACGGAACATCTTTTTCTCCAATATTTGATAACTATGGTTCATTTTCCATTGCCTGTGTTGAATTAGCACCTACCAATCCATCAACCGTTTGGGTTGGAACAGGTGAAAATAATAACCAACGTTCTGTTGCTTATGGCGATGGCGTATACAAATCCGTCGATGGCGGAAAATCATTCACCAACATGGGTTTGAAAAAATCCGAGCATATTGGGAATATTGTGATTCACCCAAAAGATGAAAATATTGTATGGGTTGCAGCTTATGGACCTGTTTGGAGTTCTGGTGGTGAACGAGGAGTTTACAAATCTCTTGACGGCGGAAAGACATGGGAACGAACACTTTATATCTCAGAAGAAACTGGGATTTCCGAAATTGCAATTGATCCGTTAAACCCAGAAATTTTGTATGCTTCCGCGCATCAGAGGCGTCGACACGAATGGACATATATTGGCGGAGGACCTGAATCTTCCATTTATAAATCAACAGATGGTGGAAAAACATGGCGTGAAATTAGTGATGGATTGCCAAAAGGAATGATGGGAAGAATTGGAATTGCCGTTTCACCCGCAGACGCAAATTATGTTTATGCGATTGCAGAAGGGCGCGGAGATAAAGGTGGTTTCTTTCAATCTACCAACAAAGGAGAAACTTGGTCTAAAATGTCGGGATTCACGACCAGTGGAAATTACTACCAAGAGCTAATATGCGATCCAAAAGACAAGCTTAAAGTTTTTGCAATGGACACGTATTTGCACCATACGGAAGATGGCGGTAAGAATTTTGTGCCAACTGGCGAGCACCAGAAACATGTCGACAACCATGCTTTATGGATTGATCCAACAGATACCGATCACTGGATAAATGGCACAGATGGTGGGATTTATGAAACGTATAACCACGCAAAACAGTGGAAATATTATTCTAATTTACCGTTAATTCAATTTTATAAAGTAGTTACAGATAATGCGAGCCCTTTTTACTCCATATACGGTGGAACACAAGATAACAATTCAATGGGCGGGCCTTCTGTAACAACAAATGTTGCTGGAATACTAAACTCGGATTGGTATATTACAAATGGCGGAGATGGTTTCGAATCTGCTACAGATCCTTCCAATCCAAACATCACTTATGCGCAGGCACAATACGGCTGGTTGGTTCGCTACGATAAAGCTTCTGGCGAGAAAGTTTACATACAGCCAATTCCTGGAAAAGGCGAAGCAGCTTACCGTTGGAATTGGGACGCGCCACTTTTGGTTTCTCCTCACGATCCAAAAACACTGTATTTCGCAGCAAACAAAGTATTTAAAACAAGTAATCGCGGAGACGACTGGAATACTATTTCTCCAGATTTATCGCAACAAATTGATAGAAATGCACTAGAAGTAATGGGGCAAGTTTGGTCAATCGATGCCGTAATGAAAAACGCTTCAACCACGATTTATGGCAATATAGTTGCCTTGGACGAATCGCCAAAGAAAAAAGGTTTGCTTTATGCAGGAACAGACGATGGGTTAATTCAAGTTTCTGAGAACGACGGACAAGCGTGGTTGAAAATTTCTGAATTCAAGGATATTCCAAAAAACACCCGTGTGAATATGCTTACAGCATCATTGCACGATGAAAATGTGGTTTATGCCGTTTTCAATAATCACAGATCTGGCGATTTCAAACCGTATGTCTTTAAAAGTTCCAACAAAGGTAAAACTTGGACTTCTATTGCTTCCAATTTACCGGAAAGGGGTTCAGTTTATTGCATTAAACAAGACCATATTGATCCAAAATTACTTTTTGCAGGAACGGAATTTGGGGCATATTTCTCAACAAATGAAGGCGAAACTTGGACAAAACTTTCCGGTTTACCAACGATTGCCGTGTACGACTTAGATATTCAAAAAAGGGAAAACGATTTAGTCGCTGCAACATTTGGTCGCGGAATGTATGTTTTGCACAATTACACTCCTTTGCGTGATTTGAATAAAGAAATATTAGGGGAAAAAGCGCATTTATTTCCTGTTAAAGAAGCTTTATTGTACATTCAATCCGATCCATTAAGCTTGGAAGGAACAGGATTTCAAGGAGCAAATCTTTGGTCGGCGCCAAATCCTGAATTCGGTGCAGTATTCTCTATTCACGTAAAAGAGGAGTTCAAAACACTAAAATCGATTCGTCAAGAAAAGGAAAAAGCACTGGAAAAAGAGAAAAAAGCAGTTGTTTATCCAACACTAGCGGAATTGCGCAAAGAAGAGCAAGATGAGAAAGTGCAGCTTATATGGTTGGTGAAGAACAGCAAAGGAATAGAAGTGCGACGTTTGATTTCAACCCCGTCCAAAGGAATT
>CAIYXD010000588.1 GCA_903930085.1 uncultured Flavobacteriia bacterium | reverse complement strand
GGAAATTTCTATCTATTGCAGCGGCCTCTGTGCTAGCCAAAACATATCGCGATGATTATATGGAAGTCTTGGATGAAAAATTCCGAGAATACCATTGGAAGAAGAATAAAGGATATCCAACAATTGCGCACCGAAGAGCAATAGCTGATTTTGGCCCTACGGAACACCACAGAAAAACATTTACATTACTGAAGCCAGCGGAAAAAAGCCTTTTTGATTAAACATCCAGTTGTTCATTTAAAAAATTAACTGCGGTTTTCCAAAGGATGGTATTCCCTAATTTTGAATAAATTAGAATTTTTATGTTTGCTCGTTACTTTTTTATTTTTCTAGGAATCATCAGTATTGGATGGATTGGCTATGTTGCAGGAGATCTTGTTGACAAAAAAAACGCCTACGCACCAATTTCAGTTTTCGGAAAAGAAGACGGTAAAATACTTGTAATCAATCGAGTAAGTGAATTTAATCCCGAACTAATACCTTTCAAATCTATTCCAAAAAATAACGAGGTTCTAAATAGCATTCTGCCTAATTTAAAAAATAAACATACCGTTTTTATTAGTGCTAACCGTAAAAATATGCTCATTCAATGGAATCAAAATTGGAATAGAAGTACAATCCGAAAAATTTTCAGGAATAGCCATTTGAAAATAAAGAAAACAGGTTTGCATTCGTATCAAATAAGCGGTTATGAAGTCGAGCAGTATAAAAATGTCCTTTATTTTCACGAACCAGGACTTCAGACTACTCTCGTGGAGAATTGGGATAAATTCGATAAGAAATCCAGCGCAGCATTAATTGACCTTACCAACGAAGATCCAATTACCACCGATATTTATTTCAAGGAAAACGGAAAAATTCAGTTTAGTTCAAAAAATATAAAACAAGTTGCTGGAAATCAAATCAATGATAAAAATTTGTTTTCTGAAGTTTTACCGATAAGCATTTCAAGTTATCACTTTTTTGAAAAAAAATATGCCGCAAGTACAGATTCGGATTTCAGAAATAGCCCAATGCTTAAATGGGTAGACAAAGGTTTCGTTTCCTTTGAATTCAAAGGAAAAAAAGTCTTACTAAGCGATTACAAAATCGGCCAAAATCCTATAAATATTCTGAACGACTATTTCAAAAAGGACACGGAAAATGAAGAGCATGCATTTTTCAAAAACACTCTACTCTGTTCTGATTTTAGAGAAAGTGCATCAAATGGTTTCTTCATATACATGCTGAATGATTACGTTATTATTTGCGAAGACATGGAAATTTGCGAAGATATCGTAACTCAAAATAAACTTGGCAACACGCTAGCAACTGATTCAGATGCTGTTTTGGCCATTTACGGAGGACTTCCTTCCCTCGTTTCTGAAAGGTTTGTAAATAGTTCTTCCAATAAATTCAGTAAAACTATTTATAAAAATAGAATTATAGAAAGTAATATCAGTGCAGGAATTACTGCACTAAGTTCAGCACCAATGAAGTCTGGAATTGAAACGCTTACTATGAATGTAGACATGGTAATAAAAGATTTTGTTTCATTCGATGGAAAAGGAAACTGTGTTGTATTGACTGCAACAGGAGAATTAATCTACTTTTCAAATGGCAAGAATACGTGGATTAAAAATTTAAATTCTAAAAGTGTTGGGCAAATTACCTATATAGAACAATACCAATTAATTCTGGTTACTTGTAAAAATTCAATCCATTTAATGGACCGTGATGGGAAATATACTTTTGGTGGTCCGATTGATCTTGGTGGTAAATATGCTTCTCAGCCTGCTACTTATTATAAATGGAAAAGTAAAATGTATTTTGTGTATCCAGATGAATCCGGTAATCTTATTGTTTTTGATTCAAAAAGACGTTTTTACAACTCAATTTCCAATAATATGTTAGATATTACTGCGCCAATAGATGCCTGGAAAAGTAATAATAAACTTTTTTATGGTATTCAAAGTAATTCCACCTTTAAAATGTTTGATGCAGAAAGGAAAAAGGAATTCAGATCATTTGCCCTTCCTAATAAGGGCAAAACAATCCTAACAGATAATGAGCTGTTTTTATTTACGCAAGAAAATAACAATCTCATCTGCTTGGATCAAAAAGGGATTAAAAATCAATTAAATATTCAAAGTTCAGGTGAATTACGAAAATCTCAAGATGGAAGAAAAGAAACGTTCCTTTCAAATTATTCCAATGGTCAAATTACTGTTTTAGGAAGATTAGGCGCTCCATTAGGGCAAATCCAAATTGACATTTCTGACTTGGAAAGTTGGGACATTTTTTCATTGAACAATAAAATTTACGTTACTTGTGTCGATGGAGTAGAAAACAACATTTATCTATATGAATTGGATGGTAGTAATATACTTAATAAACCATTGGAAGGAAGCAAAAAGAGTATGGTTAACGTGTCGGATAATAACTTAACGATTACCACAATTGTAGATAATTATTTAATTCAATATAAAATTAATCTTTAAACTATTACTATGAGATTACTTCAAAAAGTCTGTTTTATTTTAGTTTTTACATTTTCTTTTCATGCAAATTCTCAAAACTATTTAGGTGTTCACAGCAGCAATTATGCAGGAGTTATGGGAACAGATTTGCAACCTGCAAGTTTTGTCGATGGGCGATTCGCTGTAGACATCAATTTAGCGAGTTTTAATTTTAACACCTACACAAATGCGGTTGCTTTTGACACGAAAGATATGCCTAAATGGTGGGTAAAATCGTTTAGTGATACAGCAATTTATAATTCTTGGGCAACACCAACAGCTACTTTCACGGACAGATATTTGGTAAAACGTTACGATCAGAATTCATCCAAAACACTTGGAGTATATTCCAATACACAAGTAGATATTTTGAATTTTATGTTTCATATAAAACCTACTATTGCAATAGGATTTTCAGCAAAGTTCAGGTCCATTACCAATGCAGATGATATCGATCCAAAACTTGCGATTTTGGGAGAAAAAGAATTGAATTATTCCCAATTGTGGAATGTCCCATTGAATGAAGAATTAATATCGATTAACCATTTATCCTGGCTGGAATATGGCTTTAATTATGCACAAGTATTAAAAGACGATGGAGAACATTTCCTGAAAATGGGAGGTCGTGCAAAATACCTATCTGGAATTGCAGCTGCTTTTTTATCTACCGATAATTTCAAATACCAATTAAACAATGCAGATACTTCAGCACTGCTTCAAGGGGATTTTAATTATGGCTATTCTGGAAATATCGATGCCTATGTGAATGGCTCAGAAACAGGGATTCCAAAACAAGCTTCAAAATTTGGATTAGGTTTGGATCTAGGATTCGTTTATGAATGGCGCCCAAACTGGAAAGAATATAAATACGATATGGATGGCGAAACAAATAGTTGGAGGAAAGACCAAAATAAATACAAAATTCGAATTGGAGCATCCCTTTTGGACCTTGGAGGAATGAAATTTCAAAAAGGTGGAATGAGCAGAAACTTTACCATAAATTCTACCACTCCATTTGACTTGCACGTTTTTGATTCAGCGGAATCACTGTTGGAGGCGGATCAAAAAATTGATAGTTTAATCACAAATTCTAGTGAATGGACTCCCGGCGAGGATAAATCATCGACCTTTTTCATGAAAACACCGACGGCGTTAAGTTTACAATTTGATTTTCACATTTGGAAATCATTTTATGTGAATGCCACTGGTATTATGAATTTAAACACCAAATCAACCGGATCTAGAGTACATATTGCAAATCAATTTTCAATTACACCAAGTTTTGATTATGCTTGGTTTGGAATACATGTTCCAATATCTATTAATTCCTACTCTGGATTTAAAACTGGAATAGCAACTAGACTCGGTCCGTTGACACTGGGAATAACCGATTTCAAATCATTACTTGCAATAGGCCAAGTTCGAGGAGCGGAAGTTTTTGCTGGATTGAGAATTCCTGTTCTATATTCAGAACCAAAAGATATGGATAAAGATAAAGTATCTGACCGTGTGGATGAATGTCAAACTGAACCTGGAATTTGGTCGTTCAAGGGCTGTCCGGACACAGATGGTGACGGAATAAAAGATATTGATGATAAATGTCCTACGGAATTTGGATTGGTAAAATTCAATGGTTGTCCAGATAAAGATGG
>CAIYXD010000587.1 GCA_903930085.1 uncultured Flavobacteriia bacterium | reverse complement strand
CATTTCAAATACTTCATAATAATTGTGAGCTTTCTTATAGTTTTGCTCTATTGTACGATACATTTTTGCCTTCCATTTTGCCTCAATCAAGATTTCAACTTCATTAATTAGTTTGTTTTGACTTGCTTTAGAAAGAGGTGTTTGAATTAACGTGGCGGTGCCATTAACAAGAATATTATTTCTATTAATCCAGCCACGATTTATAAAATTGACATCGTCATAAATGACAAATTTATCAACAGCATTTATCAACTGAAAATAACCAATGTAGGGTAGGAAATATGGTTGCATGATGGCAACTTTCATAGTGACGAAATAATAAGTTCGACAATCTTTTTTATTTGTTGCTCAGTCAATTCAAAATAGTTAGGTAAACACAAAATTCGCTGTGAAATTTTTTCTGATACCAAACATTTCTCATTTTTCCCAAAATACGTCAAGGTATTCAAGGATGGATAAAAATACCTTCTGGAAAAAATAATATTTTCCTCCAACTTTCCCTTTATGCGCAGTAATTCATTTTCTGAGGAACATATAACTGGAATATAGCAGTAATTATACTTTGTTTCCGCTCTAATATTAAGCATCGTTAATCTTTCACCTAAATGGTATTTATATAGCTCAAAATTTTCTTTTCTTTTCGCGATTATGTCCTCTATATACTGAAGTACTGAAAGACCCATTGCAGCTTGTAATTCGGAGATTTTACCGTTTACTCCCAATTGTATATAATCATCGCCGATGTGTCCAAATGCATGCGAAAGAAATATTTGCTTCAACAACGCTTGATCTTTACAAAAAACAGCACCACCTTCACCCGTATGAAACAACTTTGTTGCGTGGAAGCTACAAGTACTGATATCTCCATATTCAAAAATGCTCTTGCCCTTGTATTTAACTCCAAAACAATGCGCTGCATCGTAAATCACCTTTAAATTATGTTTACTTGCAATTCTCTCAATTTGCTCAATATGACAAGGATTTCCAAAAACATGGGTAGCTAGTATACACGTAGTTTTATCTGTAATCGCTGCTTCAATTTTCGTTTCGTCAATGGTTAAAAAATCTGGGTGAATATCCACAAAAACTGGTGTACAATTTTCCCAAACGATAGCCGCAGTTGTCGCTACATAACTGAAGGGAGTTGTAATGATTTCGCCATTATTACCCAATAGTTTTAATGCTATTTGCAATGGTATTGTTCCATTGCTCATGCACAAGATTTTGCTTTCCTCCAGTTCAAGATAATCACTTAATTTTTGTTCCAATTCCTGAACTAATTCACCGCGATTTGTTAACCATTGGTTGTTGTAGGCGCGTTGAACCTGAACCACGTATTCTTCAATAGGAGGAAGGAAGGACTTGGTTACCGGAATCATAATTTTTCCCAGTTTAAATTTGGTCTGATGTAACCTTGCTCTTTCCCCATATATACACCAATTGGTTTTGGTTCAGGAATCACTAGGAAACTTAATACATCAATTTCATAAATGAAAGGCGTTTTTTGATTCGCTACTGCTAGTATATCAATAAAGAAATTGCCATCATTTAGATATCCTGCAGGCAGCACCATAGCGATTGAGTGACAGCCTTT
Organism: uncultured Flavobacteriia bacterium; assembly: GCA_903930085.1. Classification (GTDB taxonomy): domain Bacteria; phylum Bacteroidota; class Bacteroidia; order Flavobacteriales_D; family Crocinitomicaceae; genus M0103. The sequence continues at coordinate 187 of CAIYXD010000587.1, read as the reverse complement.
TTCAATTTTTAAAGTATCAATATTACTTGTCGTTAAAAAGTAATTGCCATCCTCACCCTTCATTTTAATGGTAAAATGAATTTCATCATAAATGGACCTGTTATCATAGGTCAATTTTAATAAAATTTCATCCGTTCTTATTATCGGTTCTAAGAAATTTTTATTTCTTGAAGAAATTTCAATTGTT
>CAIYXD010000586.1 GCA_903930085.1 uncultured Flavobacteriia bacterium | reverse complement strand
GGGAACATTTTCAACAATTTCCAATCCATATCCTGTTAAACCGGTTCTTTTTGTTGGATTATTGGACATCAGTCGCATTTTGGTAACGCCAAGATTACGAATCATTTGTGCTCCAATTCCATAATCGCGCTCGTCTCCTTTGAAACCAAGTTTGATATTAGCTTCCAAGGTATCGTATCCTTCTTCCTGTAATTTGTAGGCTTTCAGTTTATTCATTAAACCGATTCCGCGTCCTTCTTGGTTCATGTAGATAATTACACCTTTTCCTTCCGCTTCAATCATTTCCATTGCTTTGTGGAGTTGCGGACCACAATCGCAGCGACACGAACCGAAAATATCGCCAGTTATGCAGGAAGAATGTACACGGACTAAAACCGCTTCATCTTTTTCCCACGTTCCTTTTACAAGCGCCAAATGTTCTTGGTCAGTATTTATTTCCTTGAATGCGAATAATTGAAAATCACCGTAAGTTGTGGGCATTTTTACATCCACCACACGTTCGATAAGGGATTCATTTTTGATTCGGTATTCAATCAAATCTTTAATCGTAATTATCTTTAAGTTGAATTTTTTAGCAATTTCCAGCAGTTGTGGCATGCGCGCCATCGAACCGTCTTCGTTTAGGATTTCCACAATTACACCTGCGGCTTCAAAACCTGCCAATCTGGAAAGGTCTGTTGCCGCTTCGGTATGTCCGGCTCTTCTTAATACGCCACCTTTTTTTGCGCGCAACGGAAAAATATGTCCAGGTTTTCCTAATTCTTCTGGATTTGTTTCTGGATTAATTAATGCTAAAATTGTTTTAGCGCGGTCGCTTGCAGAAATTCCGGTTGTACAGCCGTGTCCAATTAAATCTACGGAAACGGTAAATGGTGTTTCGTATGCAGCAGAATTGGAACGTACCATTAAGTCCAAACCAAGTTCATCGCAGCGATCTTCCACAATTGGCGCACAAATTAATCCGCGTCCGTGGGTTGCCATAAAATTTATTATTTCCGGCGTAACATTTCGCGCAGCAGTAAGGAAATCGCCTTCGTTCTCTCTATCTTCATCATCCACAACAATAACTACTCGTCCTTGTCTAATTTCTTCAATCGCTTCCGATATCGTATTTATTGTAATTTCCATTCTACTATTTTCGTGCTGCAAAATTAACGTAAAAATCCCATATTTTGTTTATTTAAGGGGCATTTCCTTTTTAAATCTTTTCCTGAGAAAGAAGTAAATTTATTAGCGCCTCATGTGCAGTTTTCCAACTGTAATTCTTTTTGACAAATGCTTTTCCGTTGCTTGCTATTTTTGCATATAATTCTGCATTTTCCAGCAAGGAATTAATCGCTAAAATAAACTCCTCTTTTGTGTTTGCAACCAATACCGATTCTTGGTCTACCGCATGGATGCCATTGTTCGCTAAATCGGTTGTTACGCAAGGAATTCCTAAAGCCATTGCTTCCAATAATTTGTTTTGCATTCCAGTCCCAATAAACATTGGCGCAATACATATTTTTCCGCGTCGGTAGGCAAATCGAATGTCTTCCACCCAACCTTGCAAGGTAATCTGCGGATTGTTTTTACAAATTCGTTGTACGCTTGCATGCGGATTTGCGCCAGAAACAAGGCATGTTAAGGTGGTAGAAGCGGAAAGAAGTTCGTTGGAAATAAAGGCGACCGCTTCCACATTTGGTGCGTAATTTAAATTACCGATAAATACAAGATCGAAAGTTTGTTCAAGTTGTGGTGCTTCAAAAAAAGAAGCGTCAATTCCATTTGGGACACACGTTATTTTTGCTTTTTCGGGATGACTTATAAACTCGCGGTCTTGCGCTGAAATGATCGTTTTATGTTCGAAATAGTCGAAAATTGTTCGCTCATACATCTTTAATCGCTTGGTTTCAAGAATGAATAGCCATTTTAAATACCACGGTGATTTTTCAATTCTCCGTTCCATTCCTTTCGAAAAAGCATCCATATAATCCAAGGTTTTTGGACATAAATGGTAATTTTTCACGTATTCAGCAGTTCGTATTAGCTGACAATAGATATGATCGGGCTTAATTTTTTGCAGTACTTGCTGTATTTTCCATTTCCCACGCAGCGAATAAAAGTAATGGATTTGAAATGGGGTAGAAGTGAAAATTCCTGAAAGTAGGTTCGAAATGATTGACCATCTAGTCAGTTTTATAACATGAATTTCTGTGCAGAATTTTTCCAGTTTTTCAATCGAGGAAGCATCCACTTTCGTATCGGAAATTGCAATTAGAAAAATCGAGAAATCCTCCGAAAGTTCTTTTATCTGGTAGTAAGCACGTAGTTTATCACCTTTTTCCAATGGAAAAGGAAAACGGGATAAAAGCACGACTAATTTTGGTTTAGAGCTGCTCAAACTGCGTACGAATTAAGTGTGAAATAGTTGAAGTAGAATAATTTTCCGCTACGTATTCAAAAGCTTTTTGACCTAAAAGAAGCTGTTTTTCTGTTGAAAGGAGTAATTCGGCAATTTTAGCCACGAATTCTTCTTCCGTTTCAGCACTGTACACCGTGGAAAAATCGTTGATTCCCTTCGCACCAACTGCTGTTGTAACAACCGGAATACCGAGTGAAAGTGCTTCCAATAATTTCATCCGCACACCGGAGCCAGACTGAATCGGTAAAACGAGAATTCCTTTCGTCAGCATGAAATCCGTGCTGTTTTCAACAAATCCATGATTCATTATCCCTGTTTCTTTATCGCTCGGGAATTTCCCATTCATAAACGATCCAGCTAAATTTAAACGTACTTCAGGTATTACTTTTTTTAACGCTGGAAAAATACTGGAAACG
>CAIYXD010000585.1 GCA_903930085.1 uncultured Flavobacteriia bacterium | reverse complement strand
TGTTCTCCGCCACCTTTTGAAGTTGCTAGTAAGTAAAAAGCACCTTTTATAACAATTTTCGCATCGGCAGGAATTTCTTCGACTAATTTTATTTCGGTGTAACCTAAATCAGTAGTTCCGGGAACCACTTCAATTGCTTTGAAGTGCACTTCATTGTGTCCTTCTTCTTCGCCTTCAGTGTGGTCTGAATGTTCTTCTCCTTCTTTGTGTTGATGCTCTTCTTCTTTTACTTTTGGAGCTTGTTTTTGGTGTTCTTCTTGAATGTAAATATAATATTTATCGCCATTTCTAACAATTGCATCTTTTGGAAGTGCCTGAACTGTTTGATTGGTGATATTGATATTGGCTGCTACATACATTCCGGAAATTAAATCTTTGGCATCGCTTGGATTGATTTTGGCATGAACCGCAACTGTTTTGCTTTCGTTTGAAAATGATTTATTGATGCCAAATATTTTTCCTTTAATGGATTTATTGGACTGATTGGTTAATACAAAATCGACTTCTTGACCTACGGAAATTTTCCCCAAATCTTTTTCAAACACATTTAAATCCAAGTGCATTTGGCTGTTATCAACTACTTCAAAAAGTGTTACACCTGTTTCTGCAAATGCTCCTTTTGTTATACTGATTTTACCCACATAACCGCTTATTGGCGAAACAATTGGAATTAACGAAGTGTTTCCGCTTAAACTAACATTTAACGCTTGCAGCTTGTTTTTTGCGGCTTGTGCTTTAGCTTTTTCTACTGCTAATTTTGATTTTACTTCTTGAAATGTTTTGCGAGGATTTACATTTTCATCGCTCAATGTTTTTTGACGGTTGTATTCCAATTGCAAGTATTCAATGTTGGCAATAGCGGAATTGTAATCTTCCTGCATTTCGGTAACTTCGAGGTTTTGGATGGTTGCCAATGTTTTACCTTTTGCAACGTAAGTTCCTTCTAACACATAAATATCTTTAACAACTCCACCAATTAAGGTGGAAATATTAGCCATGTTTTGTGGTGGAACTGCTGTATAACCATTGGCTTTGATTACCGTATTTAGGTTTTTCATTTCGATACCGCCTGTTTCGATACCAATAGTTTTAAATTGCGCTTCTGTCAAGGCAACTTCGGTTTCTGATTTTTCTTCTTCGTGCGCTTCTTCGGTTTTCTTTTCTCCACAGGAATTTAGAGTAAAGAGAATAGAAAATAGAATAAAGAGGTTGAAGAATGAACTTCGATTACAATTTGGTTTTAAAAATATATTTTTCATATAATGGAATATTAATTGTTGTTGAAAGATGGAAATTGCAATTGAATAGCACTTTGATTGTAAGTATTAACGGCTTCGGCATTTTGCTTTTTGATGTCAATGGCTTGGTTTAAAAAACTAATGTATGACCAGTAACTCATATCACCATTGGCATAGCTTTTTTGAGCCGTTGTAATAATTTGTTCGGCATATTGCAATCCTTCGTTTTGGTAATATAAAAGTGCTTTTTTCTGTTTTTCAAACTCATTTTGTAGTTCTTCTTTCTGTAATTTCAAAGTCAATTTGCTTTTATCTAATTCTAATTGCGATTGCGAAATACTAATTTCTGATGCTTTGGCTTTTGCTGTATTTGCACCACCAAATAAAGGAATTTGCAATCCGGCAGTAAAACCCTGAAAATAGGATTTGGTATCGATGGTTTGACCAAAATAACCCAAACCTAATTTAGGAGTTCGCATTGCTTTGAACGTATTGGCTTCCTTTTGATATACTGAAATTTGCTGTGTATAATAATCGCTTACTAATCCTTGTATTTTGTCATCTTTACTCATTGTTGGATTAGCATATTGCAATGGTGTATTGGCATCAGGAACTATGTTTTCATCTGTTTGAATGAAGTATTGCAATTGCTTTTGATAGATTACCAAATCATATTCTAACTGTGCTTTTTGGGTTTCGATTTCTTTCGATTTGGCTTTGGCACTTATGACTTCGATGTTGCCACTTTCTCCGGTTTGAAAACGAAGCTCTGCATTTTTAAGGAATTTAGCATAAATCTCGAACAACTCATTATTTAACTTTTGAATAGAAATTCCATATAAATATTGATAGTATGCTAATGATACGGCTTTT
>CAIYXD010000584.1 GCA_903930085.1 uncultured Flavobacteriia bacterium | reverse complement strand
GTGAATTCGTCTTCCAACTCGCTGTCTTCCAGCTCATCGTCCAATCCAATTTCTTCTTCTTCCAATTCGTCGTCTAGATCCGTTCCAGGTGCAGAAAAAACTTTCCCTTTCGGCGCTGATTCAGTACTTTCGACTTCCGCTGCTTTTTCAATCGGACGTCTTTCAATTTCGCGATCTAAATTTTCTGTATATGGGAAAATTTCTACTATAGGAGAAACAATTATCGATGGAATTTGGTAATCCACCATTAACGTTGCCAAACTTTCTTTGATTCGATCAAAAGCATCTTTTACGGAATGTGCCGAAACAAGAAAGTTTTGTGCTACTTTTTTAGCTTTCTCATCGTCAGCAGCCTCGCTATCATAAGTGATTTTAACTTTGTACCAAATATCCGCATCGTCGTAAGCAAAAATGTCGTGAATCTCAGTTCTTGTGATACCGACAACATTAAATTCTCCTCGAATAATACTTCCTAATTCTTCGTAAATACGCGCCTCCGCATCTGTGAAAGTCATCGCTGCCAATAAATAAGGTTCTGAAACACGTTTAAATGTCCCATTGTCCAATTGCTTCGTATATTTTACTTTTACTGTAAACCAGTTATTCATAGTGTTGATTTTTGAAAATTTTCTACTGTACACAAAGATACTTATGTATTTTAAATGAGAAAGAAGGAAGTTCTAAATTGTGAACAAAATATTCCATGGAAGTTCAAACTGCCTTTTTCCCTATCTCGCAAGCGACAGAATTGCTTTGAATTTATCGATTCTGTTCGCAGGATTTTCGATTCTTGATTAATAACTCTAATTTTGCTGTAGCCAATTATGAAAACAGAAAAGAATTAAATGGAAGAAATCCAAGCCACGCGTATAAACAAGTATTTAAGTGAAGTTGGATATTGCTCGCGCAGAGCGGCTGACAAATTAATTGAAGAAGGACGCGTTACGTTAAATGGTGTAATTCCAGAAATGGGAACAAAAATACTTCCAACAGACGAAGTGCGTGTGGATGGAAAATTGATTTCAACACCGCCAAGCAAATCTATATACATTGCATTTAACAAACCGATAGGAATTGTTTGTACAACAGATACTACCGTTGAAAAAGATAATATTATTGATTACATCAACTATCCAAAACGAATTTTCCCGATTGGTAGATTAGACAAAGCTAGCGAAGGATTGATATTCCTGACAAACGATGGCGATATTGTAAATAAAATTTTGCGTGCACGCAACAACCATGAAAAAGAATATTTGGTAACCGTCGACCATGAAATCACGAAAGAATTTATTCATAGAATGGCGGACGGAATTCCAATTTTGGAGACGGTAACACGGGAATGTTATGTGGAACAAATCAGTAAATACACGTTTAAAATAATTTTAACACAAGGATTGAACCGTCAAATCAGAAGAATGTGCGAGTATTTGGATTATACTGTTTTAAAACTTAAACGCATTCGTATCATGACTATTAAACTCGATTTACCTATTGGACATTGGCGGGAATTGAAGGAGGAAGAAATGGAAGCAATTCACCAACTAATCGCTACCTCTTCCAAAACGCACAGCGACGATTCGGAAGAATAATAGCATTGAATTCACCGTTTTCCATTCGCCAAAGTAAAAAATTATACGTTTAAAACATGCCATTAAAAAAAGATCATCCGAAAGAAAAAACAAGATTGCATCCGCGCAACAAACACCGCGAACGCTATGATTTTCCAGTT
>CAIYXD010000583.1 GCA_903930085.1 uncultured Flavobacteriia bacterium | reverse complement strand
TTTCACGCCAGACGCTTACAACCGTTGGCTTGGATCCATTGCAATGGACGACTATGGAAATATTGGTTTATCCTACGCTATTTCAGGATCGAGTACCATGTTTCCAAGTTTGGGTTACACTGGTAGATTAGCAAATGATCCTTTGAATACCTTAACATTTGCTGAAACGATTGCAATTAGCGGTTCTGGTTCTCAAACTGGAGGAAACCGATTTGGTGATTATGCACATACATCCTTAGATCCAGATGGAATTACATTTTGGTACACAGGAGAATATTGTGGCGGGTCAACTTCATCAAGTGCTGCTCGAACAAGGATTTATTCGTATCGTTTACAATCGGCTAATGCAGCATCTGTTTCCATCACTTCCAATGACGCAAATAATGCCATTTGTACTGGGGAGAGCGTTACATTTACTGCTGTCCCAACTTTTGGAGGAACAACGCCTACTTACCAGTGGCAAGTAAATGGGGTGAACGTAGGAACCAATAGTGCAACCTTTACAACAGCAACTTTGGCTAATAATTCAACTGTAACGTGCAGTATGACTTCGAATGATCCTGTTGCGGTTGGAAGTCCAGCAACTTCTAATGCTATTACCATTACAGTTTCCAGTTTTGTTACACCATCCATTTCTATTATTGGAAATCCAGTTATATGCGCTGGGAAAACAATTTCATTAATTTCATCTACTAGTAATGGCGGATCTTCACCATCTTTCCAATGGGCTGTGAATGGTGTCAATGTTGGAACTAATAGTTCCAGTTACGCATACACGCCAACGAATGGCGATCAAGTTACGTGCACATTAACTTCTAGTGGCGCATGCGTAACTGCAGCTTCTAGTATTTCAACTCCGGTAACAATAACTGTAACGCCAGCTCCAGCAATTCCAGCAGTAACAGTAAATAGTGGTGTTTTAACTTCCAGCGCTGCAACAGGCAACCAATGGTATTTAAACGGAACACTTATTTCCGGTGCAACTGGTCAAAACTTTACTCCATTGAGCAATGGGAATTACACCGTACAAACTACCGTAAATGGATGTATGTCAGAATCGGTTGTTTTTGCAGTTACATTTTTGGGAATTGATGCATTAAATCCGCATTTCTTGGCAATTTACCCGAATCCATCACAAGGTGTATTTATGGTTTCATTTGAAACGAAGCAAGATGAAAAGTATAACCTTTCCATTTATAACGCTGCAGGACAACTTATATATGTAGAAGAAATAGTTAATCAGCATGGCGCTTTTTCGAAAGAAGTTGTTTTGGGTAAGGTTGCCGCTGGAATATACAATCTTAGATTATCTAACGGACAAACAGAATCGAACACTAAGATGATTATTAAAAACTAAAGTTCGTTACCTTTTCTTTATTGTTATAAACGGGCTGTTCTATTGAGCAGCCCGTTTATCGTTTTAGCTTAAAAAATAATACGAGAAAACGGATACAACAATTACGCCTGCGATGTTCAATACAAAACCAACTTTAGCCATTTGGTGGATGTGAACATATCCGGAAGAAAAGACAATTGCATTTGGTGGCGTTCCAACTGGCAGCATAAAAGCGCAGCTCGCTGCAAGCGTTAAGGGAATGCATAATTGAGCAATTGGATAACCGGATTGCAAAGCAAATTCCGCAATTAGCGGCACAAAAACGGTAACCAAAGCCAAATTTGACATGATCTCCGTTGCAAAAATAGCTATCGTCACAACAACAAGTAAAATAATGTAGAATGGCACGTCCGTGAAGTTCATAAATACTTTTGTTAATTCCGTAACAACGCCATTTTTCTCAAACATTGCTGCAAGTGCTAATCCACCACCAAATAGGATTAAAATTCCCCAAGGTAATTTTTCCATGTCTTTCCAAGACAGAAGTGGTTTTTTCTCGGAACTGCTTGGGAGCACAAAAAGTAAAATTCCACCAAGCAGAGCAGCACTTTCATCCCGGTAGGAAAAACCAAGCATAGAGTTGAAAACTTCTTTAAATGACCAAAGAATTACCACTCCCAGAAAAATAAACGTTACTCTTTTTTGGTCTTTTGTCCACGGTGTTTTATGCAATTGAAAATCGTGGTGTTCCTTTCTTTCCTCGCCCATGGAAAAATAAAAAAATAAAAATGTAATTAATAGCATCACGATACTCACTGGCATTCCGATACTCATCCACGTAAAAAAATCGATCTTTATGCCATAATTTTGCTCTAAAATACTCGCCATTTGCGTATTTGGTGGAGATCCAACCAACGTAGCCATTCCACCGATACTTGCCGCATAGGCAACAGATAGTAAAAGGAATAATGGGAATTTAGTTTTTTTTGTGGTAACCGGCATTGCATGAATGATTGCCATAGCCATTGGTAGCATCATCAAAGCGGTTGCTGTATTCGAAATCCACATACTCAACAAACCTGTGCTCAATAAAAAACCAAGTAATATTCTTGGCTTTGATTGACCAACAACGCTAATAATGCCACGTGCAACTTGTTCGTGAACTTTCCATTTTTCCAAACCCAAAGCAAGAATAAATCCGCCAAAGAACAAATAAACATTACTGTTTCCGTAGGCTGCAGCAAGCTCATCGGTTTTAAGTATCCCAAGTGGAATAGCCAGAATCAGAGGTAGTATCGCAGTAACATAGATTGGAATAACTTCAAAAATCCACAAATAGATCATCAAACCTCCCAATGCTATAGCATTCCAGAATATAGATTTTCCGCCAGTAACAAAGAGAATTAAGGCAAATAAAAAGAGACCAAAACCAATTAGCATCTTTTTCCAGTCAAGTGTCATCATAGATTCAAAAAAAAAATTAAATAAAAAAAGCGGGAGTAAATCCCGCTTAAAAATAATTGTATTTTTTATCAATTCGTTTAAAATTAACTTAACGCATTTAATTTTTGAATAAAACCAATCGCTGCATTTTCAATTTCCGCTGTAATTGGTTTGAAATCCGCTTTTGATTTTGCACTATTAATCTTTGATAACATTGCATCCTGGAAGGTTGCTGCCTCATCAATTACTGTGTCCGCTTGTTCTACTTTTGATTGATCAATCAATTGTATAGTGAAACACTCTTCTACAACATCGATTACCATGTTATTCAAGTTTCTTTTAAGAATTCTTCTACTTGCCATTTTTTTATTTTTTTGTAAAGTTATTAATCTTGGTGGATTCCAAAATGAATACGGTGTATCCAAATTTTATCTTTCCGAAGATTCGTTCAACTAAGTTATATAAAAAGCACCGCGGTGAATCCCTTCTTTCGCGGTACTTTATAAATTATGCTTGAGGAGTTTCCTCTTTTCTTTCTGGTCTTGGAAGTAAGATTCGACGAGACAATTTCCATTTTTTCGTTTTTGGATCTTTTCCAACAACTTTAAATTTCAATAGATCTCCTTCGTTACAA
>CAIYXD010000582.1 GCA_903930085.1 uncultured Flavobacteriia bacterium | reverse complement strand
TGAAGGAATTAATCAAGAAGTAGCTTGCGGACAATGGGAATTCCAATTGTTTGCTCAAGGTGCTAAAAAAGCAGGTGACGAAATTTGGGTTGCCCGTTATTTATTAGATCGTTTAACCGAAAAATACGGTTACTATATAGAATACCACCCAAAACCATTGGGAGATACCGATTGGAATGGTTCAGGAATGCACGCCAATTTCTCAAACGAAGTTTTGAGAACGTGCGGAGACCAAGCAACCTACGAAAAAATATGTGAAGCGTTCCGTCCAGTAACTGCAGAACACATCGCAGTTTACGGAGCTTATAACGACTTGCGATTAACAGGAAAACACGAAACTGCATCGATTCACGATTTCTCTTACGGAGTTTCAGACAGAGGTTGTTCCATCCGTATTCCTTTAATGACCGTTCAAAAAGGCTGGAAAGGTTGGCTGGAAGACAGACGACCAGCATCAAATGGCGATCCTTACAAAATTGCTGCTAGAATCATAAAAACGGTTAAATCAGCATTATAATAAATACAACTACTACAACTACAACAATCAACAGTGCTTTCAGAAATGAAGGCACTTTTTTTATTTTGGGCGCGCCCCTCGAAAAGTTCGGGTCTGGCTCTTCACTACAATCTCTGTTCCACTTTGTTCCACAGAGGATTTCCGTTGCGATCCTTCGCGCGAGAAACGAATTCAGATTTGCGATTTAGATTTTCCGAATAACCAAATTGTCGAATAACCGAATAAAACTTCCTTAAGCAAGACATACTTCACACCCCGTCAGGTCAAGCCAAATAGAACGTCAGGACAAACTGATTAAATGACTGCAGTCACTTTGTAATTTGACTGCAGTCGTTTACACAAATGACTGCAGTCATTTTGTAGCAACGTCAGGTTAAAGTAGTATCTTTGTCAAGTTGCGATTCAAACTAAATACTAACCAATAAAAACCAATTCATTATGGCTGTTCCAATAATTGCAGTAGGAAAAATTATCCCAGTAAGTTCCAACGAACCTTTGCGTTACTTTCCAAGAGCCGTTCAGTCTGGCATTGTTGATTTAGACCAACTCACAGAACAAATTTCTACCAGCACTACCCTAACCGAAACCGATTGTCAAGCGGTAGTTTACAGTTTGGTACACCACATTTCAAGAGCCTTGCAAGACGGAAACATTGTTCGATTAGGACATTTGGGTTCTTTTCAAATAAGCGTCAAAGGAACTTCAAGCGACACCGCCGAAGAAGTTAGTACTAGAAACATCAGTAGTGCCTCAATAGTGTATCGACCAGGACCACGGTTTAAAAAATTACTGAAAAATTTAGAATACAAGCGGAGGAGGTAGTTTTTTTGGGTGTAAGTTGGTGGTTGTTGGTTGTTGGTTGATGTAGTTTCTGTTTAGATATTCTTAATATTACTTATTGTTAGTCAATCTGAATTTATTTCAGATTCTTATAGATGCTGAAACAAGTTCAGCAAAACTGAATCTATTGCTCTTTTTATACTATCAAATGGTGTATTATATACAGCCATTATTACAGCTACTTTATTTTTGGTTTTCATGTTTGTATCAATATCTATAAAAATTAGTTTTAATAGTTAGGTTCAAAGTAAAGTAATTCTTAAATTAAAGCCATCAAAT
>CAIYXD010000581.1 GCA_903930085.1 uncultured Flavobacteriia bacterium | reverse complement strand
GTTTATATATATGCAAATATATATGTAATCTTTTTGAAATCTTTTTGATTATACAGTAAAAATGGTGCTTAAGAATACAAATCAGCGTGGAAACTTTTAATCATTGAGCATAATCCTTCCAAACTATCGGGCGCATCGTCATGCTCAACCTTTCCGTTCTTAAGATATTCCGTTAAATTCTTCATAAATAAGTAATAGTCGGACCCATGCTCATAGTCAGTTCTAAAATAACAGTTCTCCTTAATAAACCCAGCCATTTGAGTGATTCTCGAATGTTTATTTGTGGTTGCCCTTATTGGCATAAGAGCAACTATTTTATTTGTATGTGGTTGAAGCAATTGTTGATACATTCCACCTCCAAAATTGGATTCAATACGACAATATTCTGGTAAATGCTTATTAAGTATTTCAGCTGTCATTTCAACATTTTCATCCGTTCCCTTGGTTGTGTATAAAATATCGTGAATGTATATTTTTGTGCCTATCAAATAACCAATTGGAACAGCGTGTGCATCCGTTCCCGTATCAGCAACATCAATGAAAGCCAATTTTCCATCGGTTTGCTCTGTTTTAAGGTCGTTTCCAATATAATAGTTTAAATCCTCTTTCGCGAACAATAAACCCTCTTTAGGCTTAGGATTTTGCATATATTGAGTATCAAAAACAAATTCATTGATTTTTCTTAATTTATTAAGCTCTTCAATTGTATGCTTGAATGACCATAAAGCTGTTCCGTCCTCTTTAATTGCTGGTAAAGAAATAACTTCCCAATCGTTTGGCTCATTTTCAATTAAATAACCACATAAATCATTACTATGAAGTCTTTGCATGATTATAATAATGGGAGTATTTCGGGAGTTTACACGATTTCTTATGGTTGTATCAAATTTATTATTAACCTTTTCCCTTATTGTGGAGCTTCCAGCTTCATCTGGTTTAATTGGGTCATCAATTATAATTGCACCACCAAAAGTCAAAGGGTCGCTAAGCGGAATAAAATTATCTATCTCGTCCTCTTCCAAATCAACTGACCCAGCACCAAATCCAGTTACCTGACCACTTGCTGAACGTGCTAAAACACCGCCCCCTTGACTTGTGTACCATTTATTTTTTGCCTTGCTGTCCTTTTTAATTTGAACATAAGGAAACAGTTCTTGATATTCATCTGAAAGAATCATGTCCTTAATTTCCTCGCTGTTATCCAATGCAAGGGTTTCAGAATATGATAAATGAATAAATTTAGCTTTCGGATTGAAAGCCATTGAATAAGCTATAAAATTCTTAACAACCAATTCTGTTTTTGAATACCGAGGAGCAACATTGATTATTAATTTTTTTGTTTCTCCCGAAATAACCCTCTGCAAAGCATCAAAAATTATTTCATGGTGGTCATTAAGGACAAATTTCCTTTGAGATTTTCCCTTAAAAAAATACCTTGTAAAAAAATTGACAGATTGAAAACATTTCGCGCGAATTAAATCATTAGTATTCGTTATCAAGTTCATTCGACATCTTTTTAATTTGCTCTGGAGTTAAAGATACTTCATGGTTGATATTTGTATTTAAATTCTCAACCCGTTCAATGTAACCTCTGTCTTTTGCTTTTGATTTTAAATAAAAAATTATTGAAGTTACATTTCCCTCTCCAATTTGCTTATGTAATTGTGTTTCCACAAAATCTTTAGCAATTTCGTCTAGGTCTTTTACAGCATTATTGTATTGGATATCTTCTCTAAGATATTTGTAATGGGTTTCTCTTGAAATACCTACTATTTTACAAGCTGAGGTAACAATTCCAAGTGTTTTTTCCAACGTTTGTAACATCAACCTTTTATTAGTGTCAGTTTTGTCAGCGACTTTTTTTGTTCTTAACGGCTTTTTAGCCACTGGTTTTTTTACCAATGGCTTTTTAGCTGTTATTTTTTTCGTCTCTTTTTTAGCTGGAATAGGCGGTATATTTTTTGTCTTTACCATATTACCTAATTAAAGATAAAAATTCGTTTCTTACGTTCAAGTTCTCTTTGAATACACCAATCATTTTGCTTGTAGTAGTCCACGTATCATGTTTTTTGACTCCTCGCATACACATACACAAATGTTGAGCCTTTAAAGTTACTGCGACCCCTAGTGGGTTTAATTCAGCTTGTATTCTTTCAGCAATTTGAGTGGTAATTCTTTCTTGGTTTTGAAATCTATTTGCATACAAGTCAACTGTCCTTGCTAATTTGCTCAATCCAACAATCTTTCCATTGGGAATGTATGCGACATTAGCAACACCAAAGAAAGGGGCTGTATGATGTTCGCAAAGGGAATAAAAGGGTATATTGGTTTGAATAATCATTTCATCTGTTCCCTCTGCATCAAAAGAAGTGAAATTAAACTCTTTTGGCTCCAAAAATTCACGCATGAATTTGATATACCTTTTTGGGGTTTCTTGTAATCCTTCTCTTTCGGTATTTTCCCCTAGTCCTTCCAATATTTGTTGAAAGTGCCATTCCAAACTATTTACAGAATATTCCATAATTTATGATTTTGAAGTGATAATTTCCATATTCCGTTTTCAATACAAAGATTGATACAATGCTTTAAATTTTCGCTATTAATATCAAATCCATCTGAATGAGGACTAATCCAATAATGGTCAGCGCGAATACTTGGTTTTGGTATGTCTTGCCCTTTATGGCGTACATATCTCAACTCGTGAACTCCTTTAGGGAAATTTTTAGCGATTACATGTTCAGCAACCTTTGGCGAAACGCAAATAAAATCAATCCCAACCGGCACTGGATTCAGTCCGCTTGTTTCAATTGCTTGAAAAAATCCTTTATCCTTAAATATTTGCACCATTTCATCGGTAAGTTGGTCTGTTGGTTCCCCACCCGTCCAAGTTATCTCTTTACATTGTGGAGCATTTAATTCCAACCAGCTTAAAATTTGTTCAATGGTATATTCTTTCCCACTTTCAAATTCAGTATCACATTTGATTCCAGCTTTAAAACAAGCGTGTTTTGCCTTGCAACCTTGCAACCTAATAAAAATTGTAGGCGTTCCAATTCTAGCTCCCTCACCTTGCAAGGAATAGAATATTTCAGATACTTTTAATTTAGTAAGTAGGTTCATAGTAACAATTAGTTTTTGGAGTTTCGCTCATGCTTATTGCGTGAAGTTTTGGAAACTGTGGTTTAAATAAATCATAAATAAATTTTGACATAAATTCAACCGTTGGATTGAAAGGGAAAAAATCATTCAAATGCTTATGGTCCAAATTATCATCAATCCATTGCTGAATTGGTCGAACATCATTATAATCTTGAACAAAACCTATTTCGTCAGGTTCCCCTTTAATAAATATTTTCACGATGTAATTGTGTCCATGAAGTCTCCCGCATGGATGACCTTCTTTTAATCCTTTAAGCACATGCGATGCGCTAAAATGGAATTCTTTGCTAATTATATTCATCCTTTAATTATATTGATTATTGTTTGTGCATTGTTATCCCATTTGTCGGTATATGACATTGGAACTTTGTGATATTTTACGTTTAATCCTTCAAATAAACATTCTTTTGGTACAAATTCAGCATAACAAGCCCTATTTGGAACAGCTATTTCGCACCCAAAGTGAATCGCTTCTTGAAGTGTATATCCAAAAGTCTCTTGGTATGCAAATGACAAATAATATTTTGCCTTTGCCATTATTTCATAGTATTCAGCTTTGGTTAATCCATAAACGTATTCAATATTTGCTGGTAATGAAATTTCCCTTTTGTTCCCACTGCTAGTTACAACTATTTTTTTGTCAGGATTTTGATTTGCGTATTCAATTAATTCATCGATACCTTTTTCACTGCTTAATCTATGCGGAAAAATTATAAAATCTTCCTTTTCGACAGCTTTATCGAATACACTTCTTACATAATCTCTTGACCAGATATAACCAGTTACAAAAGTTTTGCATTTTGGAGTAAAATGATTGACAACATTTCTTAAGTGATTTAAACTTCCAACAAAAACATATTCACAAATTTCGTGATAACCTCTTTCCGAATGGTCAGCCCATTTTCCTAATTGCTGAACAAAATCCGTTTTATCGGCTCTTCCAGCATAATTAAAACCACTT
>CAIYXD010000580.1 GCA_903930085.1 uncultured Flavobacteriia bacterium | reverse complement strand
TTCGTTCAAGGTAACGAAGGTAATCGTTTCAGAAGATTAGAATTTAGAATGAGACGTTCTAATTAGAAAAACCACTTGATTTTAGAGGAATAATAAACCAGTTATTTAGGTATACTCTTTGAATATTTTGTTCAACCATTTTAGCATCGCAAACATCAACAAAGCAGCTGCTCCGAGCAACATGAAATTCACAAAAAAGAAGTTTTCCTTGTGTGCGTAACCGTCCCACAAACTGCTCAAAACACCAGATAATTTGTTACCAATGGAAGTTGCAAGAAACCAGCCTCCCATCATCAATGCTGTTAAGCGTGGTGGACTCAGTTTACTCACCATGGATAATCCCATTGGACTTAGAAACAATTCTCCGATTGTAATTACAGCATAGGAGGAAATAAACCACCAGGCAGAAGATTTAATTGCGCCATTTTCACTTGCGTATACGGCTCCTACCATCACCAAACAGGAAAGCGCGGAAATCACCAAGCCAAATGCAATTTTTACCGGCGTAGAAGGTTCTCTTTTTTTCCGCTTAAGAAAAGCAAAAAAGGCTACAATCAATGGCGTTAATGCTACCACCCAGAATGGGTTTACGGATTGAAAAAGATTCGTGTTAAACGCGTACACTGCGCCGCCCTCTTTCGGGGTATCTTTTTCTTTTAAATTTTTATAGTAATAAGGATAATTCCATTCTTTTTTTGTTTTGTCTGCAACACGAAACTGCTGATCCATTGCTACAACAGAATCTTTCACATACGGAATCGTATCGACTAAGCGCAGGCTTTTCATGGTTGGCGCCATTGCAGTTGGAATCGCGCGATCTGTGTATCTGTCGGCCCACGTATTGAGTGTTGATCCATTTTGTTTGAAAACTGCCCAAAAGGCAATTACAACAGCAAAAATGGCAAGCATTGCGGCAATTGGACGTTTTTCCTCTTTCGGCGATTTGTATAACAACCTGCCGTAAAAGAAAACTACTGGAATACATCCAAATAGAAACGCATCTGTGGATCGGCTGCCAATGATTGGTTCCGGTAAAAAATAACCGATTAAACCAAAGCCAATAGCCGGTAAAAGTATGACGCCAAAAATTTGCAATAATGGCATGTCTTTTTCTGTCGGCGGAGTCATTACATCGGCATGTTTGAAATGTTTTGTTCCAAGCATAAAGATGATGATTCCGATAAACATTCCAATTCCGGCAGCAATAAATGCAGCGCCCCATCCAATCATGTTGTAAAGTGCAGCGCCAAAGAAGTTGCATACAAAAGCACCAATGTTGATTCCCATGTAAAAGATGTTGTAGCCTTCGTCTTTTCTGGATTTATATTCCGCGTCGTTGTATAAATTCCCAAGTAAGGTTGAAATGTTTGGTTTGAAGAAACCATTTCCCATGATCACCAAAAGCATGGAAATATAGAGCATGTTTAAATCGTGGATTGACATTAAACAATATCCAACGCCCATCATGAGTCCACCAAAAATGATGGATTTTCGGTATCCGAACAAACGGTCGGCTAGTAATCCGCCGACAAAAGGCGTAAGAAATACAAACGCAATAAATGTTCCGTAAAGATCCGATGCTTCTGCTTCCGTCATAGAAAAACCATCCACCGTATCTTTCAAATACAAGGTGAAGATTCCGATCATCAGGTAGTAACCAAAACGTTCCCACATTTCGGAGAAAAATAGGAATGGCAATGCTTTAGGATGTTTGCGTTGTTTCATGCGAATAATTTCAAGATTGGATATTCAAAAAAAAAACAGCCCTTTGGGAAGGACTGTTTCAAAATTAGTATAATTTTTATTTAACGCACACCGTGCATCATGCTGATTAATTTTCTACTCAAGAAAAACAAGATAATAGAAGCGATTCCTGCCATAAAGACAAAAACCATAAAGAAATCGTATAACGTAGTGATTTTAAATCCTACAAACGATTTAGAATTATCTAGACGTTCTTTAAAAACCAATTTAGTAACTTCCTCTTTTGCCTTTTCGTCCTTAATTTCAGCAAAAGTTAAGGATGCAACCGGAATAATTTTTTCTCCTTTTATTTTTGAAGCCGTAGCCTTGTTATATTGTTCTGGAATTAAAACGTAGGCATTATCTTTTTCTATTTTTTCAATAAAAGAAACAGCAACAACATCTTCCGGATACAAAGAACTTAATGTTCCTGCAAATTTATTCGCAGTAGCAGTGCTCAAAAACCAAACACCCATTAGTAAAGAAGCGAATTTCACTGGCGCTAATTTATTTACCATGGACAAACCAATTGGAGACAAACAAAGTTCACCAAATGTGTGAATCGTATATAAACTCACCAACCACATCATGCTCACTTTCACTCCCGGTTCAATTCCTTTTACACCAACCGCGATGACAACGTAACCAATTGCTAACAACATCAAACCGATGGATTGCTTATACGGCGAACTTGGTTCGATTTTTCGTTTCCCTAAAAATGACCAAATCCAAACAAAAACAGGAGCAAAAAGTACGATCGCTACAGCGTTTACCGACTGAAATGCACTTGCAGGGATGCTATCAATTGAGATGAAACCTGCAGTAATAGAGGAATTCCATAAGTAGAACAAGCCACCAACAATGGATACAATAAATAGGTAAATCATCAATGCCATTGGCCAACCTGTTTTATTGAACCATGCTTTGTACACTTTCAAAGAGAAAAATGCAGAAATGGCTAAAAC
>CAIYXD010000579.1 GCA_903930085.1 uncultured Flavobacteriia bacterium | reverse complement strand
GTCATGATCTGGTTATAACGTACAATGGTGAAATCTTCAATTACATCGAACTCCGGGAAGAGTTAAAATCCTACGGATATAGTTTTGAGACCGAAACGGATACCGAAGTAATCCTCAACGCATACCGCCACTGGGGTTTTGCATGCCAGGATCATTTTACGGGGATGTGGGCTTTTGCACTCTACGACCCTTCAAAAAATAGTATCTTTTGTTCCAGGGACCGTTTTTGTATTAAACCTTTCGTCTACACACAATGTGGGGAATACTTTCTGATCGGATCCGAAATAAAACAGTTCCTGCATATAGATGGATTTAACTCTGTATTAAACAAGGATGTTACCTTTGATTTTTTAGAAAAAGGATTATTGAATCACACAAATGAAACTTTTTTTGAGCACGTGCATTCATTGAATGGTGGTCATCAACTGGTCTACAACTTGAGCGATCACAGTTATTCGATCTCAAAATGGTATCAACCGGACTTCAGTGAGCATAAGATTTCATTTGAAAAAGCAAAAATTGAATACGATAAATTATTAACCCAAAGTATAAAGCTTCGACTGCGCTCTGATGTAACTGTCGGAGTAGCGCTTTCCGGAGGAATTGACAGTTCAGGTATCGTTTGTCTGACGAGAGAATTGGATACAAAAGGACATTACAAAGCGATTACTTCATGTTATGAAAACAAGCAATATGACGAAAGTTATTATGCAGAATGTGTTGCAACAAAATCAGGTGTTGATCTGAAAAAAACCTTTCCGAATTTGAATGATCTGATCACCAAAGGCAGTCTGGATAAAATGATCTGGCATCAGGAACAACCCATTGGATCCGCCAGCCATTTTTCAGAATTTTCAGTCTTCAAAGAAGCACATGATCAGGACATCACGGTGATGCTCTGCGGTCAGGGTCCGGATGAACACAGTGCAGGATATAACTCTTACTTTTCAATCTATCAGCTTTCGTTGCTGAAAAGATTCAAAATGAAAAAACTATCATCCGAGCTTGGTTATGCACAAGGAAGTAAGTTTGGCAAAAGCAAACGATTCGCTGGCTTTCTTTTTTTGAATGCACTTAAGCAAAAAAGATCAGATTTTATAAACACGAACTATTTCTCGAAACGTTCAACTAAACCAAAAATGGGTATTTTTCTTGAAGCTGATACGATAAGAAAATTGAGCATACAGGAAATATTCACAACGAGTATTCCTTACCAAGCGCATTCAGAAGACAGGAATTCCATGTGTTTCTCAATCGAATCGCGATCGCCTTATTTAGACCATGGTTTATTGGAATATGCCGTGAAGCTACCGGACGATAACAAGATCAGAAACAATACGAATAAATATATTTTGAGAGAAGTACTCAAGCCGTATCTTCCAAAAGAAGTGTATGAGCGTAAGGATAAGATGGGATTTGAGGCGCCGGATGAAATATGGTTCATGGAAAATGCTGAACTGATCAGGCCAAGGCTAGCTGAAGCCGTTGAGACCTTACATAAAGCTTTGAACGGTAAGACAATAATGATCTATTACGATGAGTATATCCAAGGAAATGTTCCATTTTCTTCGATCTTTCTAAAGATCTTGTCGTTGGCTTCTTTGTGTAAACAATATAATTTTCAAATATAATGCTCATCATCAACTACGGTGCCGGCAACTTACTTTCTGTAAAGAACATGCTCAAAAGAGCAGGTACCGGAGAAGTGATCATTTCAAATCGGCCGGAAGAAATTGCGAAAGCCGATAAACTGATACTACCAGGTGTAGGGCATTTTGATTATGGTATGCAAAAATTGAAAGAAAGCGGCTTGATCCCATTGCTGGAGCAAAAAGTTTTACACGATAAAGCTCCCATTCTGGGGATATGCTTAGGTGCGCAGTTAATGACACAAAGCAGTGAAGAAGGAAGTGTGAACGGTTTGGGTTGGGTGCGCGGTAAGACGATCGCCTTTGATCGATCAAAACTGCCCGAAGGATACAAAGTACCTCATATGGGTTGGAATGAAGTACTTGAAAAAAAACAAACACCTCTTTTTCAAAACATGCCGGAAAACCCGCGCTTTTACTTTGTGCATTCCTACCATCTTGAGATGGAGGATCAGTCCGATGTTTGGCTAAGTACTGAGTATGGGTATGAGTTCTGTGCCGCCTATCAGCATGAAAATATCTATGCTTGCCAGTTCCATCCGGAGAAAAGCCATAAGTTTGGAATGCAATTGATGAAAAACTTTATAGAATTGTAAATTGAAGCGTGTTCGTATCATACCGGTTTTATTGATCCACAATGGTGGACTGGTAAAATCCGTGCAATTCAAAAAACATAAATATGTCGGTGATCCCATCAATGCCGTAAAGATCTTCAATGAAAAAGAGGTAGACGAGATTATCATTTTAGACATTGATGCAAGTGCTAAAAACCAAGCACCCAACTTTAAATTGATCGAAGAGATCTGTGGGGAAGCTTTTATGCCCTTGGCGTATGGCGGAGGGGTTAAATCCTTGGAAGACGCAAAGAAATTATTGTACAATGGGGCAGAAAAAATTGTGGTCAATACCACTTTACTGGAACAACCCAAAGTTATTGAAGCTATCGCAAAGCAATTTGGGAACCAAAGTGTTGTAGCGTCGATCGATTATAAAACTCTACTTTTTGGAAAGCCAAAAGTGTATGGCTCAAATGGCAGTAAAAAAACAAAATGGACAGCGCTAGAACTTGCCATAAAAGCAGCCGATTATGGTGCTGGAGAAATTATGATGAACGCTATAGACAAAGATGGAACTTACAAAGGCTATGACCTAGAAACCTTGCAAACGATCACATCCAGTGTAGATATCCCGGTTATTGCTTGTGGTGGAGCAGGAAGTCTGACCGATTTTAAATATGCTATACAACACGGAGCTGCTGCCGTTGCAGCCGGTTCGATGTTCGTATTCCAACGTCCGCATCAGGCAGTATTGATCAGTTATCCCAATCCTTCAGAAATAAACAAATTGAATGAAAATCTATAACGAAGAAGCTTTAAAAAAGGATCCTAAAGCCAATTTTAACAGACCCTATAAGCAATGTGCGATCAGTGTAATGGATACGATTGCAGATCCAGATATCACATTTGATGATAAAGGAATTTCTAATTACTATTATGAGTTTATCAAGGCGAAAGAGAAACAGGTGTTCAATGGGGATTTAGGAAAGAAAAAATTAGAAGAAATTATTTCTCAAATTAAAACCAAAGGAAAAAATAAAAAATACGATTGTATTACCGGTGTAAGTGGGGGTGTTGATTCATCTTACGTGGCCCTCAAAGCAAAAGAATTAGGGTTAAGACCGTTGCTCGTTCATTTTGATAATGGATGGAATAGTGAGACAGCCAGTAAGAACATTGAAAACATCATTCAACGCACTGGATTTGATCTGTATACACTCGTTGTTGACTGGAATGAATTTAGGGACTTGCAGCGCGCCTATTTTAAAGCTAATGTAGTAGATATTGAAGCCTTGACAGATCATGCAATAATTTGTACACTTTACAGATTAGCGTTAGAACATAATATTGATTTTATTATAAGCGGGGCGAATATTGTAACTGAATTAACATTGCCAAAACATTGGGTATGGGCAAAATTAGATGGCATTAACATTAATTCTATACATCATAAATATGGAGAATTAAAAATTAAAACATTTCCAACATATTCAGCACTCAAATTTGAACTGATTAAGAAAAGGAAAGGAATACAAACAATTCCAATTCTCGATTTTATGGAGTATAATAAAGATCGTGTTAAATCAGAAATTCAAGAGAAGTTTGGTTGGAAAGACTATGGCGGCAAACATTTTGAATCCGTTTTTACCCGTTTTTACCAAGGCTATATTTTACCAATCAAATTTGGGATCGATAAACGAAAAGCACATCTAAGCACACTTGTTTTTGACGGTCAACTTACAAAAGATGAAGCAATAGAACAGTTGAAACATCCGATCTATAATCCAACGTTAATGGTGGAAGATTATGAGTTTGTTCGAAAAAAAATTGGGTTTTCAGAAAGTGAATTCGAAAACTACTTCTATGCATCGAGAGTTGAACATAGTTCATTTGAAATTGATCAACGGAACATTTGGGATAACTACCCCCTGTTTAAAGTATTGAAACCTCTTTGGGTAATGATCAAAAAGTTGAAAACGAACAAAAGTCAGTAGTAGCTTATTTTTCAATTTCGAAAGGATTTTAAAACTCTTAAATTCAATAAATAAATGCAACTTTTGGAAAAGCTGAGATAAATATTTTTTTAGAAAAGAGAAGAGTATTAATCCATTAGCTTCCTTAAAGCACTGATTTTAATGATGTTGATTTCTAAAAACTAAAAGTAAGCCCCCTATTTTATGTGGTATTAAAATTCAATTGAAGCTGAGGGTCATATTCTTTGATCCAATCTTTCTCTGGATTTTCCAAAAACTTCATCAGAT
>CAIYXD010000578.1 GCA_903930085.1 uncultured Flavobacteriia bacterium | reverse complement strand
GGAAATGCTTTATCCGCTGCCGCAACGGCTAATTCTACATCTCGGGCGTCTGAATCAGGAATTAGGCTGTATACTTTTCCAGTTGCTGGTTCAAAATTATCCAAATATTCGCCTCCAATAGGTGCGCAATATTCCCCATTTATAAAGTTGTGTAATTTTTCCATGTTTCAATCTTACTTGGACGAAATTACGTTGATTTTTAGAAAAATCGCTGCGAAATCTGTTTTAATTAGCAAGAACCGACACCCCAACGGTAAATAAAATCTAATCTGGAAAGAAAAAGAGTACTACAATTACTACTAACCAACAGCGATGAAGGTTTTAGAAGAATTTGAGAGGTTTTGAAACGGCCCTTGGGTATTCCATTAGATAGAATTAGATATTTTATTCCATTAAGACTTTGATTCGCAGTAAATAGCACGTCACCAAAACTTTTTAAAATAAATACATAGGTTTCTTAGGTATATAAAAAAAATAGTATATATTTGCTGTATGTATTCATCAGAATTAATTAAAGGAACTTTAAAAACGATCATTTTAAAGTTATTGTCAGTCAATGACAAATTGTATGGTTATGAAATTACCCAAATGGTAAAAGAATTGACAGGTGGAAAAATTCAATTGACAGAAGGCGCATTGTACCCAACATTGCACGCACTCGAAGCACAAGGAATATTATCTACAGAAGTGGTAAATGTTGGAAACCGCATTCGAAAGTATTATTCAATTACACAAACGGGTAAAAAAGTTGCTAATGACAAGGTGGACGAGTTTTCAGAATTTATCGGAACGATGATGGACCTGCTGGATTTAAAACCGAAATTAGTTTAACATGTTTGTTTTAAAAGACGAACAAATAAGGTTCATTCTTGAAGACATTAGACGTAATGGAATTGTAACAGAAGCGTTACAGCAAGACCTTTTGGATCATATTTGTTGTGTTATCGAAACTGAAATGTTAGATGAATCCAACTTTGAAGAATTCTACCGAAGTATTTTACCCCGTTTTTTTAAACGAAATCTGAGGGAAATTCAAGAAGAAACAACACTATTATTAACGTTTAAAAATTATTATGCTATGAAAAAAATTCTTTTAATTAGTGGAGCTTTCTCTGCAATTACTTTACTTATCGGTGCTTTTTTAAAGCTTCTGTTTCTTCCTGGTGCAGGATTTCTATTTGTGGTTGCCATTATTTCCTTTTGTTTTTTATTTCTGCCCCTGCTGTCCATTTTACGTGTCAGGGAACAAAAGGAAAATAAGAACAAAATTATAATTGGTATTGCTACCATTTTTGGCGTTTTAATCTGTTTGGCAACGCTGTTTAAAGTTATGCATTGGCCATTTGCAAACACCATGTGGATGACTTCCTTAGCGATTTTGTTTTTTGTTTTTTTACCGGTTTATTTTTTTACGGGAATTCGTTCAAGTGAGACCAAGACCAACACAATCATCTCTTCAATATTAATTTTGACTGCTGGTGGTTTGCTTTTCACTTTGACAAATTTGAAAGCAAGTCGCTGGACAGATGAATCCACATATACTTCCGATGATCGCTTGCGTGTGGCTGCAGTTTTTGTTTCTGAACAAAACCAAATAGCTTATACAACGGACTCGATTTCGCCCAGACTGAAAGAACTTCAAGTAAAAGCTAATTCCATTTGCTCTAAAATTGATCAGTTAAAAGCCGGACTAATTCAATTTTCCTCCCATGGAAAACAAGGATTATCAGAGCCTCAAATTATACGAAATTATGGCACAAGTTTAAATTTTGCGACTGCGTTTCTTTTTGATCAAGATGGAAAGGCAAAACCTGATTTGATGGCCATAAAAAAGGAGTTAGTTGAATTTAATGCATTCGTAGAAAAGCAATTTAACAAAAAACCTAGCATACTTTTAGACCTAAACGATGTCTTTAGATTTGGCGAAAAGGATCAAGAAGTAATCTCGTGGGAACAAAACAATTTTGAGCAACTTTCGGTAGCTGTGACCTTAAGAAATTTGAACCAAT
>CAIYXD010000577.1 GCA_903930085.1 uncultured Flavobacteriia bacterium | reverse complement strand
CCATGAAAACCATGATACTATTGGCTTATTGGCATTGGATATTCACGGAAATTTAAGCGGTGCATGCACAACAAGTGGCTGGGCATATAAATTACATGGAAGATTGGGCGATTCTCCAATTATTGGCGCTGGTTTGTTCGTTGACAATGAAATTGGTGCTGCGTGCGCAACTGGATTAGGAGAAGCAATTATTCGGATCGCTGGAAGTCATACAGTTGTTGAATTGATGCGGCACGGGCATTCTCCAATGGATGCTTGCAGATTAGCGGTGGAAAGAATTATTGCAAAACACAAAGATTTGACCAATTTACAGTGTGGCTTTTTAGCGATTGATAAAAATGGAAATGTTGGCGCTTATTCGGTGTACAATGGGTTTAATTATGCCTTAAAAACAAATAAGGAAGAAAAATTGGTCGATGCTTCATTTAATCGTTCGTGGTAAACATGTGCAGTATAAAACAGCTTAAATTAGTATTCCTTTTGTTTTTTTTTAGTCAAACAATGGCTCAAGAAACCTTAAACTGGCAATTTTTCCATCCGACAAAAAAAATACTAGTAGACGCAGGAACGCACGCTTCTGTGCAGGAAAAATTGATTGAAACGGGAGAATTACCAGATCCATTTTACGGAAAAAATGAAAACCTTTTTGCTTGGATAGAAAACGAGAAATGGGAGTTTTCTGCAAATATCCTGCTTACAAAAGAAATGCAGCAAAAGGACTTTGTCGAAATCGAATTTCCTGGAATCGATACGTATGCCGAAATTTTCCTCAATGATTCACTGGTTGGTTTTGCCCAAAATGCATTTAGACCCTATTATTTTGAAGTGAAAAATTTACTTAAAACAGGAACAAATGCCTTGAAAGTTGTTTTTTATCCACCGATTGTTTACCATAGAAAAGCGTATAAAAGTGCTAATTATAAACTTCCGGCGCCAAATGATGTAAATGAAATTGCCGTTGCATCTTATTCCCGAAAGCCGCAATACCAATTTGGCTGGGATTGGTCGTTGCGCATGAATACTATTGGTTTTCTGAAACCTGTAAAAGTAAACTGCTACAATACGGCTAAAGCGATTGGGAAAAATTCTACCGTAACAAATTTAACTGAAAATGCTGCGGAGATGCGTTTTCAAATCCAACTTTCACGAGCCAGAAAAGCAGGGAAAATTCGTTGGGAAAGTACTCTTTTTGGAACACAAATTTTGGAGTCGGCTGAAAAGTTAGAACGAACAGAAATCGTTTTAGAGCCGCAGTTATGGTGGCCAAGAGGGCAGGGCGAACAATTTTTGTATACAGATACGTGGAAATTGTTCTCTGAAAATGGTTTGTTGCTCGATTCCATGCAAGTGCGATTTGGAATAAAAAAATCTGAGTTACTGCAAGAAAAAGATAAATGGGGAACAGGATATGTCATTCAAATTAACGGTAGACCAGTATTTTGTAAGGGCGCCGATTACATTCCGCAAGATATTTTTCCTGCCCGTGTGAAAGATGCCGATTTGATAAAAATGGTGGAAACAATGGCGCAAAGTAATTTTAATATGGTGCGCATTTGGGGAGGTGGTTATTATCCGGATGCTGCTTTTTACGAAGCTTGCGATGCTTTGGGAATTATGGTTTGGCAGGATTTTATGTTTGCATGTGCCATGTATCCTGGCGATTCTAATTTTCTACAGCAGGTAAAAGAAGAAATTGAATTTCAAATTCCACGCATTTCGGCGCATCCTTCGTTGGTTATTTTTAACGGAAATAATGAAGTAGATGTGGCATGGAAAAATTGGGGATTTCAGTTAAAATATTCGCTGTATGGAAAAGACGCTCTTGAAATAGAAGAATCCTATGCTAAATTGTTTAAACAGTTAATTCCAGCGGCTGTTTCAGAATTATCCGCTGCGCCATATATTCACACTTCTCCTTTGAGTAATTGGGGGAAAGATGCGTATTATAATGAAGGAACGCAACATTATTGGGGCGTTTGGCATGGAAAAGATCCGCTTTCCGATTTTGGAAAAAAAATCGGAAGATTTAATGCAGAATATGGTTTTCAGAGTTTCCCAGAATTCAGCACCCTTTCTACTTTTTCAGAGAGGAAGGATTGGGATTTGGAATCGGATGTAATGAAACACCACCAGAAAAGTTATGT
>CAIYXD010000576.1 GCA_903930085.1 uncultured Flavobacteriia bacterium | reverse complement strand
CCAACGTATGGTTTTGGCATTCCAAAAGCTTTCAGAACACTTATTCCGCCAGCTGCGCCAAACTGCGCCAATGAAAAACCGGAAATCAAAGATAAAATAGCTACGATTATGCTCTTTTTCATATTTCTAAGTATTTTGATACTGCTGAGTCTCCAATTATAAAAAAGTTTCAAGTCTCAAGCGTACAAATTTAAACAAAAGCTTGTGTTAATATCAATTTTAAATTTAGTATAAATTCTTTAGTTTACCAAGGATACGCCATTCTCTTTCAAAAAAAAATGGAAACACTTACACCGTAAGCATTTCCATTCTAAAAATATACTATTTTGAACTTATATAAACGAAATCAAGGGAAAATTCCACGTAGTTTGTATGCTACTTCAATTCGCTTTATTGCAACGATGTATGCTGCCGTTCTCAAATCTGTTTTGTATTCAACCGAAGAAGCAACCACTTTTTTGAAAGAGATTAATAGTTTTGACTCCAGTTTACCAATCACGTCGTCCATTGTCCAGATTTCGCCACTTTTATTTTGTAACCATTCAAAGTAGCTACCAATAACACCGCCAGAATTACACAAGATATCCGGAATAACATCGATTCCACGCTTCAAAAGAATTGCTTCACCTTCTGGATTCGTAGGGCCATTTGCACCTTCCGCAATAACTTTGGCTTTTATTAAATGTGCATTTTCTTCAGTTATTTGATCACCTAAAGCCGCAGGAATACAAATATCGCAATCCAACGTAAAGAATGTGGACGGATCAATTGCATGCGCCTTTGAATAGCCAGCAACTCTGCCATTGTTTGCAGATGTATACGTCAACAAATCCTGTGGATCAATTCCATCTTCTGCGTAAATTGTTCCTGAAGCATCCTGAACAGCAGTAAGAATCGCACCTTTTTCCTTCATGAAAAGGGAAGCCCAATGCCCAACATTTCCAAAACCTTGAACAATGTATTTTTTTCCGGACAAAGAAGTTTCTTTCCAGTCTGCCCAGGCTTGAAGTGTTACAACAACACCAAAACCTGTTGCTCTATCTCTTCCTTCCAAACCACCTGTTCCAACCGGTTTCCCAGTTACAACGTGTGCGAAATTAGAACGCTCAGAAGGACTTTTAGTTGACATGTACGTATCAGCAATCCAAGCCATCATTTGAGGCGTTGTATTCACATCTGGCGCAGGAATATCGATATCAGGACCGATATTATCTCCCAAAGAATACGTGAATCGACGTGTAATTCTTTCCAACTCACTTTGAGAATAATTTGCTGGATCTAATTGAACACCACCTTTTCCTCCACCATATGGCAAACCTGCTAGTGACGTTTTCCAAGTCATCCAAGTTGCTAAAGCTCTAGCTGCAGCGATATCTACAGACGGATGATAACGCAAACCGCCTTTGTACGGTCCAAGTGCATTGTTGTGTTGCACACGGTATCCGGTAAAAACTTCAACTGAACCATTATCCATTTTTACTGGAAAATGTACCACAATTTCGTTATTTGTCGTTGCAAGGATTTTACGAATATTTTCATCCAATCCCATAACATTGGCAGCAGTTTCGAATTGGTACTGCACACTTTCGTACATGCCTTTTTTCTTTTTCTCTTCCGTTTCCATCTAGATTTTAATAAATAAAGTTTACACTAATTTGTTCAATTATCTTTAATTTCTTTTTGATAGCTCAACTACCAGTGATAATAATTTTAAATCAAATAAAAAAACATCTTTTCAAGAAAGGTTTTAACCAATCAAAAATTCAATCTCTTTTTTTTTTTCGGCAAAACTCCACATTTAAAATTAATATGCAACCTTTTTTTTAAAGAAATTTTCGAATCTCTTGAATTGACGGGATATAAAGGAGGAATAGTCCTTTTAAAAGATTGAATTAACCAAGACGGTTTTGTTTTTAAACCCGATGTTACAATTTGATAATCAGTTGTTTTGAGCAGTGTCATATTAAATTATTATGACTTTTCAAAGGTCTAAAGTAAAATTTAGTAATTTTGAATTGGATTAAAATAAACACGAGTAATTAAAAATGTCAAAACAGTATTATTTTTCCTTTGTTCTTGCGGCGTTATCCTTTATAACGGTTAAGAGAATTCAGAAAGCTGGAGTGGAGCAATACCATTACTTTCAAACTGTTTTTCAAAAAGAAAATGGTTGGTTTAATTTTAAGGAACCAACTTTAATACTAAATCTTCCTTTCGAATTAAGAGAAATTTCTGGTTTGACCAATGTTTCTGAATTGGAAATCGCTTGTGTTCAAGATGAAAATGGAATACTTTTTATGTATAACCTTCTCACCGACTCCATTGTTGGTCAATTTAATTTTGGTTTTAAAGGTGATTATGAAGGTTTGACAAAGGCGGATAGTTCCTATTATGTTTTACGAAGTGATGCAACACTCCTGGAGATAGCCTTTCCCTATGATTCTTTGCATGTAACACAGACCAAACTTACTATTCAGGAACAAGACAACGAAGGATTATGCTATGACCAACGAAACAATCGTCTTCTCATTGCTCCCAAAAGTAAATTCGGAAAAGGAAAGATTTTAAAAGATACACGCGCTATTTATGCGATTGATTTAGCGACGAAAGAACTGAACGAAACACCAATCTTTCTTATAAGTATTGCTGAAATTGAAGCTTTTGCTAACAAGCATCTGATTCAACTTCCCCAAAAAGTTTCGAAACAATCCTCCGACAGTATTTCCGCCTTGAAATTCATCCCTTCTTCCCTTGCTGTACATCCAAAAACGGATGAAATTTATATGCTATCGGCTGTTGATCAAACGCTTGCGGTTTTTGACAAAAAGGGATTGTTAATGAACTTTTTCATGTTGGATACTAAGCTATTTAACAAGCCAGAACGACT
The DNA here is from genome assembly GCA_903930085.1 of uncultured Flavobacteriia bacterium. Lineage (GTDB taxonomy): Bacteria > Bacteroidota > Bacteroidia > Flavobacteriales_D > Crocinitomicaceae > M0103. The sequence goes on along the minus strand of CAIYXD010000576.1, from coordinate 2,241 downwards.
AACTTTTCTTTCAAATGGCGATTTAATCATCACAAACGAAGGACAAATGGGTGTGCCTACGCTTTTAAAATTTGAATGGCTAAAACTAGAAGCTGAATAAATAGCTTCTTGAAAAGAATTCATCTTACTCAATTTAAACCGTTTATTCCTTTTATTCCTCATTACAACAAACCAGATCTAATTTCTTTGTTTTTAAAGTGTTCTTTTTTTCGTAACTTGCAATTGCAATAAAATAAGAAAATCCGTCCTAGACAGACTGTTATTTTATGACTTATTTACAAAACGAAATTCTTTCATGCGTCTTCTAGTAACCGGACAACTGTTACACTATAAATACAAACGGTCATGGAAAAAGAACATTTTTACGGAACAGTAACCGAAGCAATCAAAGCATTTAAACTACAGGGTTTTGTCTTGGATTTGAATTTGGAAGAAAATCAGATAAGAAGTTTAGGAGGTGCATTATCAATAGAAGATTTTGAAATTGTGGCATTTTACAAATACGAAGGCGATTCTGATCCCGCGGATGGCGCAATGGTTTATGCAATTGAATCTAATCTTGGTCACAAAGGAATATTAGTCACTGGATATGGCATTTATACCAGTAGCATCTCTGAAAAGTTATTGAAAAAGCTTAGTTTTAGACACGAAAACTATGTAAACAACAACAAATGAAAATTAAAATCTGGTCGGATATTATGTGTCCTTTCTGCTATATCGGAAAACGAAATTTTGAAAATGCCCTAGCACAATTTGGTCATGACGATGAATTGGAGATCGAATGGAAAAGTTTCCAACTCGACCCTACAATTCCTAAAATGAAGGAGCGTATAGATGTTTATGAATATTTGGCTACATCAAAAGGTATTTCGATTGAAGATTCAAAAGACATGCATGAAAATGTAGTTAGAATGGCTAAAACTGTTGGGCTGGAATACAATTTTAATCGCGCTGTGATTGCCAATTCTTTCGATGCGCACCGTTTAATTCAGTTTGCCAAGTCGAAAGGATTAGGCGATGAAATAGAAGAAACCTTATTTGCAGCGTATTTCACAAATGGATTGGATATGAGTGATTTAGATACGCTTGCCGAAATAGGAAGTTCAATTGGATTGTCTCCAATAGAATTAGAAACTATCTTATATTCAGAGGATTTTTCATCCGAAGTACAAAATGATATTTTAGAGGCTCAAAAATATGGTGTACGAGGAGTTCCTTACTTTGTTTTGGATGATAAGTATGCAATTTCCGGCGCACAGCCAAGTAGTGTTTTTTTAGAAGCCTTAGAAAAAACGTTTAATTCTTAGTTTTTTGTGCATTCAAACGCAGTTAAGTGACTAATGTCACCAAAACTTCAGTTGGAGAGTTTTACCTTGTCAAAAAAAAATGAATATGAAAAATGTTGGAAATGTCGATCAGGGAATTCGTTTAGTTTTAGCTGCTCTGCTTGCAGTTTTGTTTTTAACTGGAATTTTAACAGGAACAATTGGTATTATTTCATTGGTTGTAGCAGCAATTCTCCTTTTAACTGGAATTTTCCGCTTTTGTCCTTTGTACGCTTTATTAGGTTTGCGAACGTGTCCGAAGGTTAATTAAAAAGCGGTTTATTTTTTTTTGTAAAAATAAGTGAGCTATCCTCAAAATTGATCTAACCTATCTAATTGCAACTAATTACAATTCCCCTTATAGCAACCTTAGGAATAGCGAAATACGTTCTTATTCGTTCCTAAGGTTTTAAACGTTACAAAGGATTTTTTGTGTTTTGTGCTTTCGTGCACATTTTCTTCGAAAAGCATTCTTACCTTTGTCAAAATTTTTCACATGAAAATACTACGAATTCTACTTATAATCAGCACGATAACTGGCTCTGTTTGCGCCCAAGAACCTAGTCGTCCTAAAATGAATAAAAAAGGCACTTTTTTCGCCTACTGGGGATGGAACCGTTCTAATTATACAACTTCTGATATTCAATTTACCGGCAAAGATTACAATTTTGTACTAACGGATGTTGTTGCGAAAGACCGACAATCGTTGTTTAGCTTATACAATTACTTTAACCCGACGAGTATTACAATTCCACAATACAATTTCCGTTTCGGGTATTTTTTCTCCGATAAATACCAGATTTCTTTTGGTGCAGATCACATGAAATATGTTATGCAGGCCGATCAGACGGTTAAAGTAAATGGTGAAATTGCCAACTCCGGAACAAAATACGATGGCGTTTATACGGATCGAGAT
>CAIYXD010000575.1 GCA_903930085.1 uncultured Flavobacteriia bacterium | reverse complement strand
CCAAAGTTCCTTCTGCTTTAAATGCTTCGTAATCGCCCTTATCCAAGGAACTCATGCGTCCATTTACAGAAACATCTGCGTTCATTTTACCGGAATACGATTCGCCTTCTGCCATTGGGATTACCTTTTTCAATGTTGCAAGATCCAATTTTGCTTTAATTTTCGAAACGAGCAATGGATCGGTCATAGGATTGCGCATCTTTAAATTTGCGTCTATGGAATTCCCAACAAAATCAGCGTGAAATTTAGCAACGTCAATGGTCATTTTATCCATTTCCGTTCCGCCTACAAATTTAGAATTTGCATCCAATACAATATTTGTAATCGTACCGGGAAGATCTGGATATCGAATGGAAGCATTCGCTGCGTTTAGCGTAAAATCCCATCCTGGCATGCTTGTTTCGTCCATTCTGCCTTTCACGAATCCTGCCATTTCCATATTTCCGGTTGTTACCATATCTTCATAACCAGTTTTATAAAATGTTGGAAGCAAGGATAGAAATTCTTTGAACGTTGCTTTAGATGCATCCAATTTTAGATCCATTGCATCGTAATCTTCGAACATTTCATAGAATCCGTCCACGGAGAAATTCAAGGCATTTAAGTTGAATTTATTTTCTTTTAGGGTGAATTTGGAGGATTTATCTGTGAATTCCATTAAAAAATTGGCCAAAACTGCGGTTTTAACTTCTGTTAAATAGGAAATTCCATCCATGTCAAACGAAAACTGATCCATATTGGTACTTGTTTCAAAATCGACAATTGACTCCGTTAAATCGCCTTTTCCAGAATGGTTTAAGTTTTTGATCTTTAACGACATATCGTACGCTTGGTCGTCGTAATTAACCGTTCCTTTTGCGATGCTGTATTTCTTCAGGGAAAGTTTGAAATTGGAAGGTTCTTCTAGTTCCTCCGGTGTTTTTATGGAATCGGGCTTTACAATATCGTAATTTGCAGTGCCATCTTTTAAAATACGGATATCGAAGGATGGTTCTTCCAAGTGAATTGCATCGATTTCAATTTGAGATCCACCAACAACATTCCAAAAGCCAACATCTGCGCGAAACTGTTTGATTTTGGCAAGTTCAATTCCCTTGAATTTCCCTGTTCCAACAAGTTTTGTATCGTCCAGTTGAATGGTCATATTGGGAAATGTACTGATAAACGTCAGGTCAAAATCGCCCATGGATAATTCCGCTGTCAACGATTTGTTTACCTCTTTAATTACCAAATCTTTTAGTTGATTTTTAAAAATTATCGGAACCAGTAATAAAAGGATAATGAGTATTCCAAGACTTATTCCTGTCCACTTTAAAATCCTACCGACCAAACTCTTTTTCATTTTTTCTTTCGCGCTCATATTATTTTCTACTTCTAATTTTCCGATATTTGTTACCTTTCCGACAATTCAGAGTAAAAATAACGAAATAATGAAAGAATTAGTGCTATTTGCTGCGTTTTTGTTCTTGTTTTTCAATGGACAAAGTCAAATATTAATCGGTGGAGAAACTTCTGCTCCCGATAAAAACCTAAAAGCAAAAAAAGACAAACAGAAATCAGATAGTTTACACTTAAATATGTCTGATGCCGGATCTGCAATTTATTTTAGTGCAAATTGTTCAAAATCATTTCGTTACTTAGAATCAAATGGTGAATTGTATGGCGATTCGATTGGTTTGAGAGCAAATGAAACGTCTTTGAATACGTGGTCTTATGGTGTTGGAATTCAAAATCAACTCTCGAAACATCTAATGTGGGATGGTGGAATTTCATTTGTTAATAATGGTGAAAGTTATTTGTTTACCGGAAAAGACACTTCTTATGCTTACCAGACGTTCTATAAATATATTTCCATGCCTTTGCGCTTGCATTACACGTATTCCGTTGGAAGTGCGCTAAAATTATTTGTTGGCGGAGGATTATTGCCTCAATTATTTTCCAGTTACCGACAAGAGCGCCAGTGGACCACTACAAAAAGTTACAAAGATGAAGAAACCATAAAAACCAAAACCGGTTACAATACATTTGCTATCAGTGCATTATTTAATGTTGGGTTTATGTTGAATTTCCAAAACAACTGGTCATTATTGGTTTCTCCGGAAGCGCGCATTCAATTTAATTCTTCCTATACAAAGATGTCAGAATATGTGCATAAGAATAGGGCGTTTGGCGTAACATTTGGATTGGTAAGAAATTTATAGTTTTCGATGAAAGTACAAGATGTAATAACTGTTTTGGAAGATTTTGCACCAAGATCTAGCCAAGAATCGTACGATAACGCTGGATTATTGGTGGGAGATAAAAATCAGAAAATCACTTCCGTTTTAGTTTGTTTAGATTGCACCGAGGAAGTTGTTAAGGATGCAATTGAGAAAGGATGTAATTTAATTATTGCCCACCATCCAATTATTTTCAAAGGATTGAAATCCTTGACAGGAAAAAACTATATCGAACGCACAATTTTGTCTTGTATACGAAATGGAATTTCACTTTATGCGATTCATACGAATTTGGACAACTACGAAAAAGGGGTAAACTATGAAATTGGAAAACGAATTGGATTAAAAAACCTTCAAATTTTAGCGCCAAAAGCGGGTGTTTTACTAAAATTGGTGGTTTATGTGCCGAAAGAATATGTAGAAATAGTAAATACAGCAATTTTTGCTGCAGGAGCTGGAAAGATTGGTAATTATGAAGATTGCTATTTTCATTCCGAAGGAATTGGTGCTTTTAAGCCGGTTGGAGATGCAAAACCCTCGGTTGGAGCTTTGGATGTTGCAGAGAAAGTTGCAGAATTAAAAGTAGAATATTTAGTTAGTACACACCGTTTGCAAACTGTTTTAAACGCAATGCGTTCCGCGCATCCATACGAAGAAGTTGCGCACGATATTATCGCTTTGGAAAACAAAAACCAAACGGAAGGTAGCGGTATGATTGGGGAATTGGAAACAGAAATGGAGGAGTTTGAATTTTTGAAACAGCTGAAAAATACTTTTCATTGTTGCGCAATTCGACACACATCTCTCTTAAATAAAAAGATTAAAAAAGTGGCTTTTTGCGGAGGTTCCGGAAGTTTTTTATTGGAAAAAGCAAAAGCGGCAAAAGCAGATATTTTTATAACCGGAGATTTCAAATACCACGAGTTTTTTGATGCGGAAAATGAAATTTTAATTGCAGATATTGGCCATTATGAAAGCGAACAATTTACTTCTAATTTAATTGCTGATATTTTGAAGAAAAAATTTACTACCTTTGCCGTTCAATTAACGGGAATTAATACGAATCCTATAAATTATTTTTAGCACATGGCAGTAACTGCGACTAAGAAAGAGGTAACAGTGGCGGAAAAGTTAGACGCCCTTTATGAGTTACAAAAGATTGATTCAGAGATCGATAGAATCCGCACGATTCGTGGAGAATTACCATTGGAGGTGCAGGATTTGGAAGATGAATTGCATGGCTTGGAAACGCGTATTAACAAAATCGCAGAAGAGGCAAAAGAACTTGATACGGAAGTAGTTGATCGTAAAAATGCTATCAAGGACGCTGAAACTGCGATTGCTAAATACAAAGAGCAACAAAATAATGTTCGCAACAACCGCGAGTTTGAATCTTTAGCAAAAGAAATCGAATTCCAGGAGTTGGAAATTAAATTGCACGATAAAAAAGGCAAAGAAGCTAAGTTGCGTGTTGTCAATAAGAAAGAATTATTGGAAGAGGCAAAAGAACGTTTCGAATTTCGTAAAGGCGATTTGAATACAAAACAAGCTGAGTTGGATGAAATCGTTGGTGAAACGAAAAAAGAAGAAGATGCTTTGTTGAAAAAATCAGAAGACGCGAAGAAGAAAATTGATACGCGTCTTGTATTTGCTTACAATCGTTTAAGAGATAACGCAAAAAATGGTCTTGCTGTTGTTCCTGTAGATAGAGATGCATGCGGCGGTTGTTTTAACAAAATTCCACCACAACGTCAATTGGACATTCAAGCGAAGAAAAAAGTTTTGGTGTGCGAGCACTGTGGACGAATTCTAGTTCCTAGCGAAGAAGTAGAAGAGGCATAAAATTTAAACGGTATTTCCGTTTCAATAATAGTGTTAGGGTGGATTTTTTCCGCCCTAACTTTTTTAAGGAAATTTTTATTTCAGTAAATTACACAAACGCATGAAATTCAGCGACTACAACATTTCTCCTTTAATAAAAGAACAATTGGCTATAATGGGTTTTAACAAACCTACAGATATTCAATTTAAAGCGATTAAGCATATTTTGGATGGAGAAGATGTTATGGCTGTTGCGCAAACTGGTACTGGAAAAACGGCTGCCTTTGCTATTCCAGTTATCGATAAATTGGAAAGTAGGAATCGAAAAGGCTACAAAGGAATTCGCTGCCTTGTTATGGTTCCAACGCGAGAACTTGCAAAACAAATTTCAGGTGTTTTTAATGAAATCGGAAAACGGACGCGAATTAAAACGTTTGGATTATTTGGTGGAGTGGAACAAGAACAACAAATCCGAACGCTGGATAATGGTTTGGATGTTTTGGTAACAACACCCGGTCGGATGTTTGATTTGATTTCTCAAGGACATTTGGATATTTCCAAACTAGAATTTTTAGTATTGGATGAAGCCGATTTAATGTTGGATCTTGGATTTATGAAAGATATTCAGGATGTTATGAAGCACATTCCTAACAGAAGACAAACGCTTTTTTTTACAGCAACAATTTCCAAAAAAATAAAATCATTAGCATATACGGTTGTTAGAGAGGCGATTAGAATTCAAATTTCACCAAAAAATCCAGTTGCTAAAAACATTGATCATGCTGTTGCATTTGTCGATATGGACGATAAGCGCTTTTTTCTGGAAAATATTTTGAAAGAATACGAAGAAAAGCAATTTATTGTTTTTGCGCGAACAAAAGTGCGGGTGGAAAGAATTGTTGCTGCGATGCAACGGGTTGGTGTTAAATCAGAAGCGTTGCACGGTGGAATTGAACAAAAAGAGCGTTTTGTGATTTTGGATCGTTTTCGTTCTGGTGAAAATAAAGTACTGATAACAACAGATGTTGCTTCGCGAGGAATCGATATTCCAACCATGGATTATGTCATAAACTATGATCTTCCAGACGATGCTGAAAATTATGTTCACCGTTGCGGAAGAACCGGACGTGGAAACAAAAAAGGCCAAGCATTGTCATTTTGCAGTGAAGCAGAAAAACCATTATTGGAAGCAATCGAAGCGTATACGGGAGAAGAAATCGAACAATATGAAATTTCCAAAGACGATTACATGGATATTTTGAACGATTCAGATGACGGTTCGTACGATTGGAAGAAATTACTGGATAAATCAAATATCGAAGACGGAACGGAAGACGAATGGTAAGGATTTTTCCTTCGTTAGATAATATTTACTTCGCGTTCCAAGGTAACACCAAATTTCTCCTCTAAATCTTTAATTATTCTCGAAGATAGTCGGAAGATTTCTGTTCCGGTTGCTCCACCATAATTCACCAAAACCAAGGATTGAAATTTATGAACGCCATATTGGTTATACGTTTTTCCTTTCCAACCAGCTTGCTCAATCAACCAACCTGCAGGTAATTTACGCATCCCATTTTCCGCTGGAAAATTTGGAATATCCGGAAATGTTTTTTTAATCTCTGCCACAGTAGCCTCGGAAACAACTGGATTCTTGAAAAAACTACCTGCGTTTCCAATAATCTTTGGATTCGGAAGTTTAGAATTACGAATGGCAATTACTGCCTTACTAATATCTTTAATGGTTGGTTTTGAAATCCCCATTTTCTTAAGCTCAAATTCGATTGCTCCGTAACTGGTATTTAAATTCGGGTTTTTTTTCAAGAGAAATGTAACCGACAAAATAATATATTGTCCTCTAAGCTTCCCCTTGAAAACGCTTTCTCGGTAACCAAATTCGCAAGCAGCTGCATCAAATGTATGGATTTCTCCCGTTTCGATGTGGTATGCTTCTAATTCTTGGAAAACATCTTTTATTTCAACACCGTATGCACCGATATTTTGCATTGGACTAGCACCAACACTACCTGGAATTAAACTTAAATTTTCAACCCCCGCAAAACCTTTGCGAATGCAAGAAATGACAAATTCATTCCATTCTTCTCCGGCGCCAGCTTTTACAACCGCACGCTGTGCATTTTCTTCTAGAATTTCGAAACCTTTGATTTCATTCTTTATTACCAATCCATTATAATCTTCTGTAAACAAAATATTACTTCCACCTCCAAGAACTAATAATTTCTCATTTGGTAGCTGTTGCAGTATTGTTGAAAGTTCTTCTGTGGATGAAAAAGTTGCAAAGTGAGCCGCTTTGGCGGTTAACCCAAAAGTATTGAACGGCTTAAGATCAAATTCGTGTGAAATCATGTTGTAAAAATAAGAATTATTTAGCCATTAGTTAACAAAAGTCTCGTAAAACAAGCTATTTTACCTTTTTTTGGGTGGAAAAAGAGTTTTT
>CAIYXD010000574.1 GCA_903930085.1 uncultured Flavobacteriia bacterium | reverse complement strand
GTTTGATTGCTTGTCAATCGGAAAATAATGTTCCTGTAGTTGGTAAAGATGAAGTTAGAAGAGGTCGTGAAATGCACTGGTTAAGAATTGACCGTTATTTTGCATCCGATGAAGAAGCTACGCCTGGACAACGAAAAGATAAAGAAACGTTTAGTTTCTCTGATGCTGAAATTGCATCTTTGAATCCAAAAGTGATCCACATGCCGATGATGTGTCACCATTGTAACCATGCGCCATGTGAAACAGTTTGCCCAGTTGCTGCAACGATGCATAGTAACGAAGGTTTAAACCAAATGGCATACAATCGTTGCATTGGAACAAGATATTGTGCAAATAACTGTCCATATAAAGTAAGACGTTTCAACTGGTTTAATTACCCATCGTACAAAAAATTCACGGAAGTGAATCCTGCTCAGGATGATTTAGGACGAATGGTTTTAAACCCAGATGTTACTGTTCGAACACGTGGGGTCATGGAAAAATGTTCTTTCTGTGTGCAACGAATTCAAGCTGGAAAACTAGAAGCGAAAAAAGAGGGCCGTCCTGTCGCTGATGGAGATTACGTTACTGCTTGTTCAGATGCATGTCCAACAAATGCAATTATTGTAGGTGACTGGAACGATACAACATCAAAAATAAGATCAAGTTCAGAAAATAAACGTGCTTACCAAGCTTTGGAAGAAGTGGGTGTTAAACCGAATGTTTGGTTTAAAGTGAAAGTACGTAACGAGAAAAATGATTTGTTATCTAAAATTCAGGCTGCCAAAGTTGCGCACCATGGAGAAGAAAAAGCAAATCAAGGAGATAAGAAAAGTCATCATTAATTGAAAAACCTGTTGTAATGCACAAGGAAGCAGCAATTAGAGAACCCCTCATCTTAGGTCACAAGACCTATCACGACATCACAGAAGATGTGTGCAGACCGATTGAGGACAAAGCGCCAAAAACATGGTATATTCTATTTGGAATAGCTTTAGTTATTGGATTATACGGAGTAGGATGTATTCTTTATCTCTTAGGAACTGGAATCGGAGTCTGGGGATTGAACAAAACCATTGGATGGGCTTGGGATATCACTAATTTCGTTTGGTGGGTAGGAATTGGACACGCTGGAACGTTGATTTCTGCTGTACTACTCTTATTTCGTCAAAAGTGGCGAATGGCAATTAATAGATCTGCTGAGGCGATGACAATTTTTGCCGTATTTATGGCTGGTTTGTTTCCATTGATCCACATGGGTCGTTTATGGGTTGGTTATTGGACACTTCCATTGCCGAATCAATTTGGTTCATTGTGGGTAAATTTCAATTCACCATTATTATGGGACGTTTTTGCAATTTCAACTTACCTTTCTGTAGGTTTGGTTTTCTGGTACATCGGACTTATCCCAGATTTTGCTACAATCCGCGATAGAGCGAAAAAACCTGTTTCAAAGAAAATGTATTCTATACTAGCCTTTGGCTGGTCGGGTAGAGCAAAGCAATGGAATCGTTTTGAATTGGTTTCATTGGTTTTAGCAGGATTGGCAACACCACTTGTATTCTCTGTTCACTCCATTGTATCCTTTGACTTTGCTACTTCGGTAATACCAGGTTGGCATACTACAATTTTCCCTCCATATTTCGTAGCAGGTGCGGTTTTCTCTGGATTTGCAATGGTTCAAACGCTTATGTTGATCATGCGAAAAGCAATGGGTTTAGAAGCATACATTCATACACGTCATGTGGAGTATATGAACATCGTAATTATGGTAACTGGATCCATTGTTGGGACAGCATATATTACCGAGTTGTTTATTTCTTGGTATTCAGGTGTGGAATACGAAGCGTATGCATTCATCAATCGTGCAACCGGACCTTACTGGTGGGCATATTGGGCAATGATGACTTGTAACGTTATTTCACCGCAACTTATGTGGTTCAGACCTTTGAGAAGAAGTTTACTCTTTACATTTATTATATCAATTGTTGTAAATATTGGAATGTGGTTTGAGCGATATGTAATTATCGTAACTTCCATACACAGAGATTACTTACCTTCTGCATGGAGTATGCATTATCCAAGTCACATAGATTTGGGCGTATACATTGGAACAATAGGATTGTTTTTTGTGTTCTTCCTATTGTTTGCAAGGTATTTCCCTGTTTTAGCTTTGAATGAAGTAAAAACAATTTTGAAATCATCTGGAGAATCGTATAAAAACGCACCAGATAATCATACTAACGATAGTCATTCAAACCATTAATAGTAAGGACATGGCAGAGACAGTTATTTATGCAATGTACGACGATGACGATGTGCTAAAAGATGGTGCAAAGAAATTGGTCGCAAAAGGAGTTAAAATCTCAGAAGTATTTTCTCCTTTTCCAATTCACGGAATTGATCCAATAATTGGAATAAAGAATACACGTTTAGGGATTATGGCCTTTATTTATGGTCTTACCGGAACCGTTTTGGCAACTTATGGAATGCGTTTTTTCATGATTACGGATTGGCCAATGAATATTGGTGGAAAGCCAAATGGTTCGTATTTAGATAATATGTTGGCATTTGTTCCGATTACTTTCGAATTTACAGTGCTTTGTGCAGCACACGGAATGGCAATTACCTATTTGTTGCGAAACAAAACGTTACCAGGACTTCCTGCACAAAATCCTGATCCTCGAACAACAGATGATAAATTCGTCATGGAGATAAGACTTTCTGAAAATACAAAGTTTGATGCTGCAGAGCTTGAAACCATGTTAAAGGAAACTGGAATAATAGAATTGGATCAAAAAGAATTAAAATAGTTTGCCATGAAGTACTGTTTTTAAGTACTACGTCTGACATAATAAATAGAAGAGACAGATGAAAATTAAATTTAAGGCACTAGCAAGTTTGGCAGTAATTTCGATTACTACATTATTATTGGGATCGTGCACTGCGGATGCTGACAGTTCAGGTTTGGAATATATGCCAGACATGTATCGCTCTCCTGCTATTGAACCATACGTTGATTATGGAGAAGTAAGAGGAAGAGAGAATAAGGATATGAAAATGAAAATTTCAGCGTTGGTTCCACCTATGGGAACCGTACCTTATTTTGGAACGGATAGCACAACAGTAAATCTTATGTTACCATATTTCAGAAAGGCAAATGTTGCTTTTCGTGAAACCCATGGTTTGTATGGTGCGAATCTATCTATAGTGGATGAATATGCTTTAGCTATTGCGGATAAAAACCCATTAAAACTGACAGCCGAGAACGCAGAATCCATATTCAAACAAGGAAAAGAGTTATATACTGCAATGTGCCAACACTGTCACTCCGAAAAAGGAGATGGAAATGGACCAATGGTGCTTAGCGGAGCTTATGCAGGTGTTCCTAACTATACAGATCGTGCAGCTTTATCGGATGGACAAATGTTCTATTCTATTTATTATGGGAAAGGTGCAATGGGATCTCATTCATCTCAACTCAATAAAAAAGAAATCTGGACATTAGTGCATTATGTTCGCAAGTTTCAAAATGCGGAATATGGTAAGTTTGATGCAACAGGAGCCGCAGTAGTAGCTATGCAAGCTTCAGATACTTTAGTTAAGAAATAAATAATTTGAATAATAGTTATATGGAATTCTCTATATCAAAAAAAGCAAAAACTGTAACAACTGCTCTGATGGGAGTTGGACTTTTGTTTACAGCGATAGGTATTTTCACGAGTATTAGTGATCACCATTTTGCAACTCGTTTGTTAGTAAACGGCTTGGTTAATAGTTTTTTCTTTTTTGCTCTGGGTTTAGGTGCTTTATTCTTTTTAGCATTGCAATATGCAACGGAAACAGGTTGGTACGCATCCGTTAAGCGAATAATAGAAGCAGTTGCTGGATTTCTTCCATATGGAATGGGACTTTTAGCTCTTACATTATTAACAATTACTTTTTTAGATGGCGCGCATATTTATTCGTGGATGGATCCTGAAATGACTAATCCAGCTTCACACCATTACGATGAAATCATCGATGGAAAATCTGCTTACTTGAATAAACCATTTTTCTGGATTAGAACTATTCTTTATATGGTGGTTTATTTTATCTTTTTACGTGGATTTAGAATGAGATCGCTCGAAGAGGATAGAATTGGGGGAACAGAATTACATTTTAAAAACTATAGAAAAGGAGCAATATTTTTGGTTTTCTTTGCTGTATTTAGTTCAACTTCTTCTTGGGATTGGTTGATGTCTATTGATGTGCACTGGTTCTCGACTCTTTTCGGATGGTATACTTTCGCTGGAATGTGGTGTTCAACAATGGTAGTTTTGGTATTGTTGACACTTTACTTGAAGTCTCTTGGTTATTTGCCAAAAGTAAACGATAGTCACATCCACGATTTAGGAAAATGGACGTTTGCGACTTCTTTCTTATGGTCTTACTTATGGTTCTCCCAGTTTATGTTAATCTGGTACGCTAACATTCCGGAAGAAACAACCTATTACCTAATGCGAATCGAGAATTTTAAGTTCATGTATTTTGCAATGTTCTTGATTAATTTTTCTTTCCCAATGCTAATTCTTATGTCACGGGATGCTAAAAGAAACGCAGGTATTTTATCCTTTGTTGGTTTGATTATTTTAACTG